>NZ_JAPWHT010000382.1:0-10164 GCF_027270795.1 Streptomyces sp. ActVer | reverse complement strand
CACCGCGCCCCCCGCCCCGGGGTGAGAGCAACGTTCCCCGGCGGTCACTCGTCGCCACAGGCCGGAAACGCGCCATCCCTACCTTCGGGTGGACCAGCCGGAGAAATTGTGGAGGCGTGAGATGACAGCCCCGAGCAGCAGCATCGCACCGCGCAAGGGGGGCCGCTGGATCGAGCAGTGGGACCCGGAGGACGAGACGTTCTGGAAGGAGACGGGCGAGAAGGTCGCCCGGCGCAATCTGTTCTTCTCGGTTCTTTCCGAGCACATCGGGTTCTCGATCTGGACCCTGTGGTCCGTGATGGTGCTCTTCATGGGGCCCGAGTACGGGCTCACCCCGGCCGACAAGTTCTTCATCATCTCCATGGCCACGTTGGTCGGCGCCATCGTGCGGGTGCCGTACACCTTCGCGGTCGCACGCTTCGGTGGCCGGAACTGGACCATCGTCTCGGCGAGCATGCTGCTCATCCCGACGATCGCGGCGTTCATCGTGATGGAGCCGGGGACGTCCTTCGGGACCTTCCTCGTGTGCGCCATGCTCGCCGGCGTGGGAGGCGGGAACTTCGCCTCCTCCATGACCAACATCAACTCCTTCTTCCCCTTGAGGAAGAAGGGGTGGGCTCTTGGGCTGAATGCCGGGGGCGGCAACATCGGGGTGCCCGTCGTCCAGCTCGTCGGGCTCGCCGTCATCGGCGCCAGTGCCGGACCGCGCGTGCTGCTCGGCATCTACATTCCGCTGATCGTCGTCGCCGCCGTTCTCGGGGCCTTCTACATGGACAACATCACGTCCGTGAAGAACGACACCGGTGCCGCCAAGGAGGCGGTGAAGGACCCGCACACCTGGATCATGTCCTTCCTCTACATCGGGACGTTCGGGTCGTTCATCGGGTACAGCTTCGCCTTCGGGCTCGTGCTCCAGACGCAGTTCGGGCGTACGCCGCTGGAGTCGGCCTACGTCACCTTCATCGGGCCGCTGCTCGGCTCGCTGATCCGGCCCGTGGGCGGCTGGCTCGCCGACAAGTACGGTGGCGCCCGCATCACCCTGTGGAACTTCGTCGCCATGGGCGCCGCGACCGCCGTCATCGTGGTCGCCTCCATGGAGAAGTCCCTGCCCCTGTTCACCACGGCGTTCATCGTGCTGTTCGTGCTGACCGGGCTCGGCAACGGCTCCACGTTCAAGATGATCCCCGGCATCTTCCAGGCCAAGGCCACCGCCCTGGGGCTCACCGGTGAGGAGGCCGCGTCCTACGGGCGGCGGCTGTCCGGTGCCTCGATGGGGCTCATCGGGGCCGTGGGCGCGCTCGGCGGTCTCGGCATCAACCTGGCCTTCCGGCAGTCGTTCCTGAGCGTGGGGTCGGGCACCGGAGCCTTCGTCGCCTTCCTCGCCTTCTACGCGGTCTGCTTCGGGGTCACCTGGGCCGTATACCTTCGCCGCCCGGCGGGCGCCGCGTCCCCGGCAGTGACCGCTTCCGAGGCGAAGCCGCAGCTCAGCTACGCGGAAGTGTGACGTAACACGGATGACATCAAGCGGAACCGAGCCTGTCACGCATGATTGACAGGCTCGGTCATCCGCCATGATGCGGGCAAATAGGGCGTGCAGCGGACGCCCCGGAGCAGGAGGTGCCGGCCCTGGGACCGGGCACCCCACCACGGAGGCTCCACGCGGGACGCCCCAACCCAGCGGGTGACGCAGGACGAACACCACTCGAGCGGGACGAGAGCCATGTACGAAGAGCAGCGACCGGAGCAACGCCCCGAGCGACGACCCGAGCAGCGATCTGAACAGCGATCCGAGCACCGATCCGACCGGCCCGATCACGGCCCCCTCGCCGGGTTCACCGTCGGTGTGACCGCCGCCCGCCGTGCCGACGAACTCGGAGCCCTGCTCCAGCGGCGCGGCGCCGCCGTCATGCACGCGCCCGCCCTGCGTATCGTGCCCCTCTCCGACGACAGCGAGCTGCTCGCGGCGACCAAGCAACTGCTCCACGAGGCCCCGGACATCGTGGTCGCGACCACCGCGATCGGCTTCCGCGGGTGGGTCGAGGCCGCCGACGGGTGGGGGCTGGGCGAGGACCTGCTCGAAACGCTCCGCGGAGTCGAGCTGCTCGCCCGCGGACCGAAGGTGAAGGGCTCGATACGGGCCCAGGGGCTGACCGAGGAGTGGTCCCCGTCCTCCGAATCCATGGCCGAGGTGCTCGACCGGCTCCTGGAGGAGGGAGTCGAAGGGCGCCGGATCGCCGTCCAGTTGCACGGTGAGCCGCTGCCCGGGTTCGTCGAGTCGCTGCGGGCCGCGGGCGGGGACGTCGTCGGCGTGCCCGTGTACCGGTGGATGCCGCCGGAGGACATCGCGCCCGTAGACCGGCTGCTCGACGCCACGGTCACCCGCGGTGTGGACGCGCTGACCTTCACCAGCGCCCCGGCCGCCGCCTCGCTGCTGGGCCGCGCCGAGGACCGCGGGCTGCTGCCCGAGCTGCTCGCCGCCCTCAACCACGACGTGCTGCCCGCCTGCGTCGGCCCGGTCACCGCGCTGCCGCTGCAGGCCAGGGGCATCGACACGGTCCAGCCGGAGCGTTTCCGGCTCGGCCCCCTCGTACAGGTGCTGTGTCAGGAACTGCCGTCCCGGGCGCGAACGTTGCCGATCGCCGGTCACCGGGTGGAGATCCGGGGGCACGCCGTGCTGGTGGACGACACGCTGCGGCCCGTGCCGCCCGCCGGAATGTCGTTGCTGCGCGCGCTGTCCCGGCGGCCCGGCTGGGTGGTGGCCCGCGCCGAGCTGCTGCGGGCCCTGCCCGGCGCCGGCAAGGACGAGCACGCGGTGGAGACCGCGATGGCCCGGCTGCGTACGGCACTGGGGGCGCCCAAGCTCATCCAGACCGTCGTCAAGCGCGGCTACCGGCTGGCGCTCGACCCGGTGGCCGACTCCAAGTACGGCGACGACTGACGACCGCTCCGGCCGTGGCGCCCGTACAGCACCAGAGCCTGCGCCAGCAGGCCGAACGCGAGGATGTGCAGTACGGCGCGTACGACGTTCCAGGCCACCCACGGGTCCTCGAACTCCTCGCGCACCGCGGCCGGATCGGTCATCGTGGCCGGATTTCCGGCGTCCATGATCTCGTTGTTCAGCGGGATGTTGAAGACGACGGTGACCAGGAACGCGAGCGCGTAGACGACGAGTGCCGCGAACACCCACACCCGGATCCGTGGTGAGCCGCGCAACTGCCAGGCCGAGAAGGCCGTCAGCAGCAGCGCGCCGTTGAAGCTCAGGAGGAACACCGGGTTCTGGATGACGTCGTTGATGTTCTGGACGACCTCGACGTAGACGCGGTCGTCGCTGCGGGCCAGCGCCGGCATCACGTTGTTCGCGTACGCGTAGAACAGCCCGGCGACCAGACCCGTGACGACCGTGGCCGCGACCAGTACACCCCCGGCGGTCGAACGCCGCCCCTTGTTGCTCTCTGTGGTGGTTGCCATGCCATGAGTCAACCGGCAGGTCCCGGCGGACGACATGCTTCGGACTCGCGCCCGCATAAGCGGACGTCCAGCCGGGAAGGGCCGGGCGGCGCGAGGGAGGGTACGGCCCGGCGCGGGGCTTCCCGCCGCGCGCGGGGGAAGGCACTGTAGGGAGTACGGGCCACGCACGGCCCCCTCCCGTACCCCCACTCACGACCACTCACCGACCCCGCATGGCGGCAACCCCAAGGCGGTGACAGGCACATGGCACTGGGCACGGCCACAGCCACGGCCCCGTACGAGCTGCGGTTCGACTCCGGACGGATCTGTCTCGATCTCCTGGCGACCACCCACCCCGAGGAACGGCTCGACTCGGCGGAGCCGTTGCGGGCCTGGATCAGCGGATCCGGACTCGTCCCGGCGGGCACCCCGCTCGCCCCCGTCGACTCCTCCTGGCTCGTCGGATTTCGCGAACTACGCAGCCATATAGGCCAGCTGGTACGCGCGGAGCCCTCCCGGGACTCCCGTCCCTTCGTCATCGCGCTCGCCCGCGTGAACGAACTCGCCCGCACCGCACCGCCCGTGGCGCACGCGGTGTGGGACGCCGGGGGCTCTCTCGTACGAGCCCTGGACGGCCCGCCGGCCCCTGCCGCGCTGCTCGCGGCCATCGCCCGTGACACAGTGGAACTGCTGACTGATCCGGCCGCCCGCGCGAGCATTCGGCAGTGTGAGGGAGACAACTGCCCCATCGTGTACCTGGATACGTCCAGAGGGCGTCGTCGCAGGTGGTGCTCCAGTGAGGTGTGCGGGAACCGCGAACGCGTTGCCAGGCACCGGCGCAGAGCAGCCCTCGCGCGGGCTTAGAGTTCACCCGTGAAGGAGAGCCCCCCAACTTCCCCACACTCTCCTCACAAAGAATGCCCGTCACTTTGAACACAGCCGCGCCTGCGCCCGTATCCCGGGATGAGCGACCGACTGGGGGATCCCCCGGACACCGGAGGTAGGCGTGCGCAAGGATTCCGCCGTGGCCGATGAACGATTGCCGAGGGCCCGACATCGTATGTCCCAGCCCTCGGAGCCGGACGAGGAGCTGATGCGTGCGCTCTACCGCGAACACGCCGGGCCTCTGCTCGCCTATGTGCTGCGGCTGGTCGCCGGGGACCGGCAGCGCGCGGAGGACGTCGTGCAGGAGACGCTCATCCGTGCCTGGAAGAACGCCGGGCAGCTCAACCGAGCTACCGGTTCGGTACGCCCCTGGCTGGTGACGGTCGCTCGGCGCATCGTCATCGACGGGCACCGCAGCCGGCAGGCCCGGCCGCAGGAGGTGGACCCGTCGCCGCTGGAGGTCATTCCCGCGGAGGACGAGATCGACAAGGCGTTGTGGCTGATGACACTCTCTGACGCGCTCGACGACCTGACCCCCGCCCACCGGGAGGTACTGGTCGAGACGTACTTCAAGGGGCGTACCGTAAACGAGGCCGCCGAAACCCTGGGGATACCCAGCGGCACGGTGCGCTCACGGGTGTTCTATGCCCTGCGTTCGATGAAGCTCGCACTGGAGGAGCGGGGGGTGACGGCATGAGCACATACGGGGGATACGGAACGGGTAGTCCTGGACCCATGCAAAGTTCGCAAGGGCAGGGCGATGTGCACGAGACGGTTGGTGCGTACGCGCTCGGCATCCTCGACGACGCCGAAGCCACCGCCTTCGAGGCGCACCTCGCGACCTGCGAGTGGTGCGGCCAGCAGCTCGACGAACTCGCCGGCATGGAGCCGATGCTCGCCGCACTGGCCGATCTGCCCGCCGCTCAGGGCACTCCGGCCATAGGCGAATCGCTTGCCGCCCGCCCGAGCCCGCAGCTCGCGGACCGGCTGGTCGGCGAGGTCGTGGAGCGTCGCGTCCGTGCCAAGAGAAGCCGGCGCGCCTTCTTCGGGCTCGCGGCCTCGCTGATCATCGGCGGCCCCGTCGCCGCGATCGCGGCCACCGGCGGCGACACGACCAAGGAGGCCCAGCCTCTGCAGTCCAGCAGCCCCGCCAAGGAAGCCTTCACGCGCATGACCGACAAGGTCAAGGCGACGGACCCGACCACCAAGGTCAGCGCCGCGGTCGGCATGGAGGGCAAGGCCTGGGGCACCCATTCGGTCCTGGAGCTGAAGAACGTCAAGGGGCCGGAGAAGTGCTCCCTCATCGCCGTCGGCAAGAACGGCGAGCGGGAGACGGCGACCACCTGGGCGGTCCCGAAGTGGGGCTATGGCATCGAGGACGCCAAGACCGAGCAGGCCAAGAGCCCGCTCTACGTGAACGGTGGCGTCGCCATGAACCCCGAGGACATCGACTACTTCGAGGTCATGACCTTCGACGGCAAAAAGCTGGTCCAGGTCGACGTGTAGGCGATCAAGAGCGGAAACGTAGCCTGACGGGCTCCCCTTCGCGTACGGTTGACGGCTGCCATGCACGTCAGAAGGGGGCCCGGTGGCCGCTCAGGTTCAGCAGGAAACGGCGTTCGATCCGGTGGGCGACTCCGTGCGCGACCGCGAGATCGGCGTCGAACAGGAACACCTGGACCGGGTGTACCAGCGCCTTGAGGAAAAGATCCACGAGGCGGAGTTCCTGATGAACGACGCCGCCCAGCGCGGCCAGGTCGGTACACCCGGAGCACTCGCGGAGCGTGACGCGCAGGTGTTCCGGGCGGGGATCCACCTCAACCGCCTGAACAACGAGTTCGAGGACTTCCTCTTCGGACGGATCGACCTCCTAGCGGGCAAGGACGGCAGGAAGGGCCCGGACGGCGCGTACACGGCGGTGGAGCCCGCCGAGGGCGCGGTACGGCCCGACAACACCGCCGAGATCGCGGAGACCCTCCACATCGGCCGTATCGGCGTCCTGGACTCGGACTACGCGCCGCTGGTCATCGACTGGCGGGCCCCGGCGGCCGCGCCGTTCTACCGCTCCACACCGGTCGATCCCGGCCGGGTGGTACGCCGCCGGGTCATCCGCTCCAAGGGCCGCAAGGTCCTCGGGGTCGAGGACGACCTGATGCGCCCGGAGCTGAAAGCTTCCCTCTCCGGCCGCGCACTGCCGGTGATCGGCGACGGCGCGCTGATGGCCGCGCTCGGCCAGGCCCGCAGCCACACCATGCGGGACATCGTCGCCTCCATCCAGGCCGAGCAGGACCTGGTCATCCGGGCACCCGCCGCGTCCGTCACGTACGTGGAGGGCGGTCCTGGCACCGGCAAGACCGCGGTCGCCCTGCACCGGGCCGCCTACCTGCTCTACCAGGACCGCAGGCGGTACGCGGGCGGCATCCTGATCGTCTCGCCCACGCCCCTGCTGGTGGCGTACACCGAGGGCGTCCTGCCGTCCCTCGGCGAAGAGGGCCAGGTCGCCATCCGCGCGGTCGGCTCCCTGGTCGACGGCGCCGAGGCCACGCTGTACGACTCGCCGGCGGTGGCCCGGGCCAAGGGTTCGTACAGGATGCTCAAGGTGCTGCGGAAAGCGGCGCGGGGGGCGCTGGAGGCACCGGGCGAGCCGGGCCGGGCGCCCGCGCGGGGCAGGCGGAACGGCCACAACGGCCACAACGGTCAGAACGGGCAGCTCTCGTTCGGAGACCCCGACGACGACTTCGCCGACTCGGACGACGAACCGCAGGCATCCTCCGCCACACCCGACCGCCTCCGAGTCGTCGCCTTCGGGCGCCGGCTGGAGCTGGAGGCTCCCGAGCTGGACCGGATCCGCCAGAACGCGCTCTCCGGGACCGCCCCCGTGAACCTGCTGCGCCCGCGCGCCCGCAAGCTGCTGCTCGACGCCCTCTGGGCGCGGTCCGGCGCCGGGACCCGGCACACGGACGCCGAGCTGGCGGCCGAGCTGCGCTCGTCGTTCGACGAGGACGTCAGCTCCGAGGACAGCTTCATCGCGTTCGTCGACGTGTGGTGGCCCGAGCTGGCACCGAGTGCCGTTCTGGAGGCGATGGCCGACGAGAAACGGCTCGGACGGTGGGCGCGGCGGATCCTCAACCCCGGTGAGGTCCGGCGGGTCGCCCGCTCCCTCAAGCGGGACGGCCTCTCCGTGCACGACGTGGCCATGCTCGACGAACTCCAGGCGATCCTCGGCACCCCGGCCCGCCCCCGCAGGAAACGCGACCTCGACCCGCTCGACCAGCTGACGGGCCTGGAGGAACTCATGCCCGTACGCGAGGAGACGCAGCGCGAGCGGGCCGAGCGGCTGGCCCAGGAGCGCACGGAGTACGCGCACGTCATCGTCGACGAGGCACAGGACCTCACGCCCATGCAGTGGCGCATGATCGGCCGCCGCGGCAGGCACGCCACGTGGACGGTGGTCGGCGACCCCGCCCAGTCCTCGTGGTCAGACCCGGACGAGGCCGCCGAAGCCCGTGACGAGGCCCTCGGCACGCGCCCGCGCCGCCGTTTCGAGCTCACCGTGAACTACCGCAACCCGGCCGAGATCGCCGAGCTCGCCGCCAAGGTCCTGGCCCTGGCCATGCCCGGCTCCACCTCCCCGTCCGCGGTGCGCTCCACGGGCGTGCGGCCGCGCTTCACCGCCGTACGGGACTCCCTGGCCAAGACCGTGCGGGAGGAGGCCGCGCGGGTGCTCGACCAGGTCGACGGCACGGTCGGTGTCGTCGTCACCATGAACCGCCGCGCCGAGGCCGCGCGCTGGCTCGCCGGGCTCGGCGACCGCGTGGTGGCGCTCGGCAGCCTGGAGGCGAAGGGCCTGGAGTACGACGCCACGGTGGTCGTCTCCCCGGCGGAGATCGCCGACGAGTCGCCGGCCGGGCTGCGCGTGCTGTACGTGGCGCTGACCCGGGCCACCCAGCAGCTCACCGTCGTCTCGGCCGACCGCGACGAACCGGACGCGGACGGGGTGCCGGACCTGCTGCGGGACTGACCGGGGCCCGGCCCGCGGTCAGACCCGCGAGCCGGACCGGACCGGGCCCGAAGAACCTTCTCCGTGAACCTCCGGTACGGGAATTGCCTTACGGGGATCGTTTGTTACGGTTGGTGTGACACCGGCCCGATCCAAGCCCCCGGGCCCAACCTTCGTCGCTACGAGCGACCACTTGCCGCGAGGCGAGCATGGCGGGTCGGTGTCATTGAACGAAGTTCCGTTCGACGTGTCGTGAGCGGACGAGAGGCCCCTGTCACCCAGTGACAGGGGCCTCTCTTTGATTGAGAACAAAACGTTCGCAATCCAGGGCGGCTACCACGTACTCCGCGGTAGGTGCGACGATCGGACGGCAAACCCGCGAACCAGTAGCGCTCGCAGTACCCGGTGAAAGCAGAGGAAGTCGGCCATGGCAACGGCGCCCAGCGTCTCCTACTCGATTACGGTCCGGTTGGAGGTGCCCGCGAGCGGAACCGCGGTCTCCCAGATCACCACCGCCGTGGAGTCCCACGGAGGCTCGGTGACGGGCCTCGACGTGACGGCCTCCGGCCACGAGAAGCTCCGGATCGACGTCACCATCGCGGCGACGTCCACCGCCCACGCCGACGAGATCGTCGAGCAGCTGCGCGGCATCGAGGACGTGACGCTCGGCAAGGTGTCCGACCGTACGTTCCTGATGCACCTCGGCGGCAAGATCGAGATGCAGTCCAAGCACCCGATCCGCAACCGTGACGACCTCTCGATGATCTACACCCCGGGCGTGGCCCGCGTGTGCATGGCGATCGCCGAGAACCCCGAGGACGCCCGCCGTCTGACCATCAAGCGCAACACCGTCGCGGTCGTGACGGACGGCTCGGCGGTGCTGGGCCTGGGCAACATCGGCCCGATGGCCGCCATGCCGGTCATGGAGGGCAAGGCGGCCCTCTTCAAGCGCTTCGCCGACATCGACGCCTGGCCGCTGTGCCTGGACACCCAGGACACCGACGAGATCGTCGCGATCGTCAAGGCGATCGCCCCGGGCTTCGCCGGCATCAATCTTGAGGACATCTCCGCCCCGCGCTGCTTCGAGATCGAGGCCCGTCTGCGTGAGGCCCTCGACATCCCCGTCTTCCACGACGACCAGCACGGCACGGCGATCGTCGTGCTCGCGGCCCTCACGAACGCGCTGCGGGTGGCGGGCAAGGCGATCGGCGACATCCGGGTCGTCATGTCCGGCGCGGGCGCGGCCGGTACGGCCATCCTGAAGCTGCTGCTCGCCGCCGGCGTCAAGCACGCCGTCGTCGCCGACATCCACGGTGTGGTGCACGCGGGCCGTGAGGACCTGGTGAAGGCCGCCCCCGACTCGCCGCTGCGGTGGATCGCCGACAACACCAACCCCGAAGGGGTCACGGGGACGCTCAAGGAGGCCGTGCGCGGCTCGGACGTCTTCATCGGCGTCTCGGCCCCGAACGTGCTGGACGGCGACGACGTGGCCGCCATGGCCGAGGGTGCCATCGTGTTCGCGCTCGCGAACCCCGACCCCGAGGTCGACCCGGCGATCGCCCGCCAGACCGCGGCCGTCGTGGCCACCGGCCGCTCCGACTTCCCGAACCAGATCAACAACGTGCTGGTCTTCCCGGGTGTCTTCCGCGGTCTGCTGGATGCGCAGTCCCGCACGGTCAACACGGAGATGATGCTTGCTGCCGCAACCGCTCTGGCGGACGTGGTGACCGAGGACGAGCTCAACCCGAACTACATCATCCCCAGCGTCTTCAACGACAAGGTCGCGGGCGCGGTCGCGGGCGCGGTCCGCACCGCGGCGAAGGCGGCGGGCG
>NZ_JAPWHT010000381.1:0-10234 GCF_027270795.1 Streptomyces sp. ActVer | reverse complement strand
GCCGCGGCCTTCGCGCACACCGCGATCCTGGCCGGGCGGCCCGGCAACGCGGAGCCGCTCGCCGAGGCCGGCCGGCTCTTCGGGCGGCTCGCGCACCTCCTGGACGCCGTGGAGGACAGGGAAACCGACGCCGCGTCGGGCGCCTGGAATCCGCTGACCGCCACCGGTACGTCCCTGGAGGAAGCCCGCCGGCTCGCCGACGACGCGCTGCACGGGATACGGCTCGCGCTGCGGGAGGCGGAGTTCACGGACGCGAAGCTGGCACATACGCTGCTCGCCCACGAGCTGCGCAACTCGGTGGACCGTGCCTTCGGTACCTCCTCCTGCTCGCACCAGGGGGCCGAGCTGTACGGGCCGCCGCCGGGCAACCCGTACGCGCCCTCCGGACCCGGCTCCCCGCCGCCCCCTCCCGAGCCGCCACGTCGTGACCGGCGCGGACTCCTCGCGGGCTGCGCCGTGTGGATGGGTCTGGCCTGTACGTGCCAGATGTGCTGCTGCGAGTACGACGACCCGTGGAGCGGGGAGCGCAAGGAGGGGCTCTGCCGGCGGTGCGACAACTGCGACGACTGCTGCGACGGCTGTGACTGCTGCGGGGACTGCTGTGACGGGTGCGGATGCGATTGCGGCTGCAATTGCTGACCCGCCTGTTCATCACCGTCGGGCCTGATGGTCTCGGGCCCGACGGTCTCGGGCTTGATGGGGGCGGGCCCGACGGCCGGTCAGTTCTTCAGCTCCGGCGGTGAGATCTCCGACTTCTCGATCGCCGAGCCGGTCGTGCCCCACTTCTTGAGGATCCGTTCGTACGTGCCGTCCGCGATGAGCTTGTTCACCGCGGCCTGGAACGCGGGGGCGAGCTTCGTGCCCTTCTTGAAGGCGAAGCCGACGTCGAGACGGTGGAACTCGTTGAGGAACTGCAGCCCCTCCTGCTGGGCGACGGCATAGCGCAGCCCGTTGATGGTGCTCATCACGATGTCGCTGCGGCCCTGCTGGAGCGAGGACCAGATGGCGCCCTGCTCGTTGTAGGTCTGCACCTTGTACGCCTTCTCGCCGGCGTCGGAGCAGACGTGCTTGTTCTCCTCCAGCGTGGCCTCGAAGGTGGTGCCGGCGCCGGTCGCGACGTTCAGGCCGCACAGCTGGGCGAGGTCGGTGACCTTGTCCAGCTTGCTGTCCTCGCGGGTGGCGAAGCCCTGGCCGTCGTTGATGTAGGTCACGAAGTCGATGGTTCTGCGGCGCTCGTCGGTGACGCCGAAGTTGCCGACCCCGACGTCGTACTTGCCGCTGTCGAGCGCCGGGAGGATCGCCTCGAAGCTCGCGGCCTCGCGCTTGAGCTTGATGCCGAGGACCTTCGCGACGGCGGCTGCGAAGTCGACGTCCTGGCCCGCCAGGGTCTTGCCGTCCTCCAGATAGCTGGTGCCGGGCGGTGTGCCGCCGACGCTGACGGCGAGGGTGAGCGAGTCGGTGCCGGCGGGGAGCAGCTTCGCGGCGGAGGCGTCCGTCCTGAGCGACGAGACGACGTCGGTCGTCGGGATCTTCTGGGACGCGCCCGCGGCCTGGGCGTCGCTTCCACCGGCGGTGCCGGATCCGCATGCGGTGAGCACCAGAGCCGCGGAAGTGATCAGGGCGAAGGGGATGAAAAGGGTACGGCGGGGCCGCGAGGACGTACTCATGGCGTGCGGATCTCCTGGGCAGAGGAGCGACTCTCCCGGCGAGGACAGCGGACGGGAGAGGAAGGAAACTAGGCAGGGAGCTACGGAGCTACGGAGGAACTGGGAAGCGCGAGGGGAGGGGTGCGCGTGTGAAGGCGTGGAGAGGGTGGAGAAAAGTGGGAAACGCAGAAGGCGCCCGCCCATGAAGGGCTCGGGCGCGCAGGGGGTCAGCTCAACAGGACGAGGACCACACTCGACCGAAGTCGATGTGGGAGCGCGTGACCAGCCACTGCTGCGAATGCATGGGAGCAAGTGGAACAGGCATCCGGTTTGGCGTCAACTGGCGTGAGACGTACCGCTCACAGTGTGGACAGCCTTGACAGCGAGGGGAAACGCACCCGTACTCTCGGTGCACGGCCCTGCTGAGGGGCTCGGCCGTGCACGCCGTACGACGCCCTCGTGGCGTCCACGAGTTCCGCGTGACCTGTGTGAAGGCACCACCCGTGTTCGACTCGACGTATCACGGAGCCTTCGCATGTCCTCGCACACCCTTGTCAAGGTGGCCGCGCCCGAAGACGCGGTGCCTCCGCGTATCGTCCCGCGCCGCCGCCTCGGCCAGTGGACCGCCGCCGGTGCCGTCCTGATCCTGTTCGGGCTCGCCGTCAACTCCGTCGCCCGCAACGAGGCGTTCCAGTGGGACGTCGTCGGTGACTACTTCACGTCCGCCTCGGTCCTGCGCGGCCTCGGCCTCACGCTCTGGCTGACCGCGCTCGTCATGGCGCTCGGCTTCGCCCTCGGTGCGCTGCTCGCCGCGTTCCGGCTCTCCGCCAACCCTGTGCTGCGTGCGGTGAGTTGGGGGTACGTCTGGCTCTTCCGGTCGATGCCGATCCTGGTGCAGCTGCTGTTCTGGTTCAACATCGGGGCGCTCTACCCGACGATCCTCGGGGTCAGGACGGTCAACCTGCTCGGGCCGGTCACGGTCGCGATCATCGGGCTCACCCTGCACGAGGCCGCGTACGCCGCCGAAGTGGTCCGCGGTGGCATCCTCTCCGTCGACCGGGGCCAGATCGAGGCCGCCGAGGCGCTCGGGCTGAGCCGGTGGCGCCGTTGGTGGCGGATCGTGCTGCCGCAGGCCATGCGCTCCATCGTGCCGCCCGCCGGGAACATGCTGATCGGCACGCTCAAGGGCACCTCGATCGTCAGCGTGATCGCCGTGCAGGACCTGCTCTACTCCGTGCAGCTCGTCTACCACCGTACCTACCAGGTCATCCCGCTCCTGATGGTGGCCACGCTCTGGTACGTCGTCGTCACCTCGGTGCTCGGCGTCGGCCAGCACTACGTCGAGCGGCACTACGCACGCGGTTCGGAGCGCACGCGATGAGCCCGATACGCCCCTCGCTGGTGATCGTGGGAGCCGGGCCGCGGGGGACCGGACTCCTGGAGCGGATCGCCGCCAACGCGCCCGAGCTGTACGGCAGTTCGGGCGACGGTTCCGGTGGTCCGGGCGGTGGCCCGGATGGTTCGGCCGGCAGTCCGGACGGTTCGGAGGGGTTCGACATCCATCTCGTCGACCCCTGGCCGCCGGGCGGCGGCCGCATCTGGCGCGAGGCGCAGTCACCGCTGCTCTGGATGAACTCCGAGGCGCAGGACGTCACGATGTTCACCGACGAGACGGTCGACATGACGGGACCGGTGCGTGAGGGTCCCACGCTGCACGAGTGGGCCGCACTCGACGGACGCGTCTTCGCGGACCGGCAACGGCAGGGCACGTACATGCGCTGGGTCTACGAGCGGACCGTCGCCGCGCTCCCGCCGGGCATCCGAGTCCACCATCACGCCCGCCGCGCCCTGCGGGTCGTCGGCCCGCGCGAGGGGCGCCAGCAGGTGTGGCTGGAGGGCCGGCCACGCCCGCTCCTCGCCGACCTGGTCGTCCTCACGCTCGGCCATCTCGACGCCGAACTCGACGAGGAGCAGCGCGGGTTGGCCGCGTACGCCCGCGCCCACGATCTCGTCCACCTGCCGCCGGACTTCACCGCCGACAGCGATCTGTCCGCCCTCGCGCCGGGCGAACCGGTGCTCGTACGCGGCTTCGGGCTCGCCTTCGTCGATCTGATGGTGCTGCTCACCGAAGGGCGTGGCGGGCGCTACGAGATCGGCGCGGACGGGGAGTTGACGTATCGGGCGTCCGGGCGCGAGCCCGTGCTGCACGTCGGGTCGCGGCGCGGAGTCCCGTACCACTCGAAGATCGGCTACGACTGGACCGGTGAACGGCCGCCGCTGCCACGGTTCTTCGGGCCGGGCGAGGTCGACGCCTTGCTCGCGCGCCCCGGCGGCTTCGACTTCCGGCGGGACGTGTGGCCGCTCGTCGAGAAGGAACTGGGCTTCGCGCACTACCACCGGCTGTTCACGGCACACCCCGGGCGCACGGACATGGCCTGGACGGACTTCGAGGAGAAGTACGCGGCCGGTGACAGCGCCGAGATCCGGACCCTGGTCGCCTCGGCCGTGCCCGACACCGCCGACCGGTTCGACCCGGCAGCGCTCGACCATCCGCTGGACGGGGTGCGCCACGCCTCGTACGACGAGCTCCAGGACGGTCTGCGGGCCTACATCGAAGGGGATCTGACCCGGCGTCACGACTCCTCGTACAGCCCGGACATGGCGGTCTTCCTCGGACTCCTGTCCGTCTACGGGCAGTTGGTGCGGCTCGGTGACATCGGGTCCTGGTGGCACGGCTTCTTCAGCTATCTGGCGTCGGGGCCGCCCGGACCGCGACTGCGGCAGATGCTCGCCCTGTCCCGGGCGGGGGTGCTCAGGTTCCTGGGCGCCGGCATGACCGTAGAAGCCTCGGGCGGCGTCTTCCGGGCCGGGAGCGCCGGTGTGCCGGGGGAGTACGTCGAGGCCCGGGCGCTCGTCGAGGCGCGGCTGCCGCATCCCACGGTCGAGCGCACGCGGGACTCGCTGCTGCGCGAGCTGTACGCCGAGGGGGCCGCGGCGACGCCCGAGGGGCTGCTCGCAGTGGACCCCGCCGACGGGCGTGTCCTCGACCGCTCGGGCGCCCCGCACCCACGGCGTTTCGCGCTCGGACCGCACACCGACGCCCGGGGCTCCGGCGCCTTCACCCGGCCGCGCACCGGAGGGCCCGCCTTCCGGCAGAACGACGCAACGGCGCGCGCCGCGCTGGCCTTTCTGCGCGCGCTGTCCTGTAGCGCCGCCGCGTAATCGCACCTGCCCTGCCCCCCGCTCACTTCCTTCGCCCAGAGGACTCCCATGTCGCTGACCAGTGATCCACCCCTTGCCAGAACGTCCGTCGAGCCCGAGGACTACGGCGCGCTCAAGGTCGTGCCCGTGCGCCACCCCTGGCGCTGGGTCGCGGTGACCGTGACCGCCGTGCTGCTCGCCCAGTTCGTCCACGGACTCGCCACCAACTCCGGCTGGGAGTGGGAGGTGTTCGCCGAGTTCTTCACCACGGAGGTGATCCTCAAGGCGGTCTGGGTGACCCTGCAACTCACCTTCTACGGAACGGCGTTGGGCTTCGCGCTCGGCATCGTCCTGGCGTTCATGCGGCTGTCGGCCAGCCCGTTCCTGAAGGCCGTCTCCTTCGCGTACATCTGGGCGTTCCGGTCGATCCCGCTGATCGTGCAGCTGCTCTTCTGGTTCAACCTCGCCTACCTCTACAAGGAGTTGGAGTTCGGTATCCCCTTCGGGCCCGGCTTCTTCTCCTTCGACACGATGGGTCTGGTCGGCGCGATGAGCGCGGCCGTGCTGGGGCTGGCCCTGCACCAGGCCGCGTACGCCGCGGAGATCGTGCGCGGCGGCGTACTGTCCGTCGACAGCGGGCAGTTGGAGGCGGCCGCCGCGCTCGGCATCCCCAGGCTGCGGCAGATCGGGCGGATCGTGCTGCCGCAGGCGATGCGCTCCATCCTGCCGAACGCCGCCAACGAGGTGATCTCCCTCTTCAAGGGCACCTCGATCGTCTCCGTCATGGCGATCGGCGAACTCTTCTACCAGGTCCAGGTCATCTACGGACGCAACGGCCGGGTCGTACCGCTGCTCATGGTCGCGACGGCCTGGTACATCCTCCTGACCACCGCGCTCTCGGTCCTCCAGTACTACGTCGAACGACACTTCGCGAAGGGAAGCGCCCGATGAGCGCGCCGCTGACCAAGGAACTGACCAAGGACGGGGCGGCCGCCGCCCCCATGGTCGACATCAAGTCCGTGCACAAGAGCTTCGGTTCGCTCGAAGTCCTCAAGGGTGTCGACCTGGAGGTGCGGACCGGTGAGGTCACCGTCGTCCTCGGCCCGTCAGGATCCGGCAAGTCCACGCTGCTGCGGACCATCAACCACCTGGAGAAGGTCGACCAGGGCTGGATCAGCGTGGACGGCTCACTGGTCGGCTACCGGCGCTCCGGCGACAAGCTGTACGAGCTGCGCGAGCGGGAGATTCTCAGGCAGCGCACCCGGATCGGGTTCGTCTTCCAGAACTTCAACCTCTTCCCGCATCTCACGGTGCTGGAGAACATCGTCGAGGCCCCGGTCTCGGCGCTGAAGCGGCCCCGCAAGGACGTCACCGCAGCCGCGCGCGGGCTGCTCGACCGGGTCGGGCTCGCCGACAAGGCCGACGCCTATCCGAAGCAGCTCTCCGGCGGGCAGCAACAGCGCGTGGCCATCGCCCGCGCGCTCGCCCTGGAGCCGAAACTGCTGCTCTTCGACGAGCCGACGTCCGCGCTCGACCCCGAGCTGGTCGGTGAAGTCCTCGACGTCATCAAGGACCTGGCCCATCAGGGCACCACGATGATCGTCGTCACGCACGAGATCGGCTTCGCCCGTGAGGTCGCCGACACGGTCGTCTTCATGGACGACGGCCGCATCGTCGAACAGGGCGCCCCCGGCGACGTGCTCGACCGGCCGCGGCACGAGCGCACCCGCGCCTTCCTCTCCAAGGTCCTCTGACCTCTCCAAGATCCTTCGAGCCTCCTCACTCCGCCGCCCTCCTCCTCCCTCTCCATCTCTTCCTTCTCTATCTCTTCCTTTCTCTCCCTCTGTCTGTTCGTCCCTTCCCATTTCAGGAGTTCACCCGTGATATCCCGACGCACCCTCGCCGCCTCCGTCGCCGCTCTCGTCGTCGCCCCCCTGCTCAGCGCCTGCGACGGTGACAGCGACGCGGCGACCGGAACGGGCAGCTCCGGCACCAAGAAGGTCGGCGACGTCAACATCGGCCCGGACCAGAACCGGATTCGCGGCAAGAAGGCCGACGACATCGCCGCTCTCGTCCCGGCGGCCATCCGCAAGCGCGGCACGCTCAAGCTCGGCCAGAGCGCCGACGCCTCGCCGCCACTCGGCTTCTACGCGACCGACGACAAGACCAGAATCGGCTCCGAGATCGACCTCGCGACCCTCGTAGCCGACACCCTCGGGCTGAAGCTCGACAACGACGAGGTCTCCTGGGAGAACCTCTTCGTCGGTCTCGACAGCGGCAAGTTCGACGCCGTCTTCTCGAACGTCACCGTCACCGAGGAGCGCAAGGAGAAGTACGACTTCGCGACCTACCGTCTCGACAACATCTCGTTCGAGGCGAAGAAGGGCACCGACTGGAAGATCGACGGCCCCGAGGACGTGGCGGGCAAGACCATCGCCGTCTCCTCCGGCACCAACCAGGAGAAGATCCTCGTCGACTGGAGCAAGCAGAACGAGAAGGCGGGCCGGAAGCCGGTGTCCATCAAGTACTTCCAGAAGGACACGGACTACTACCTGGCCCTCCAGTCGGGCCGTATCGACGCCTACCTGGGCCCCAGCCCGTCCGCCGCGTACCACGTGGCCTCGGCCGGACAGTCGCAGGTCATCGGCACGCTCTCCGGTGCCGGCGACGACCTCCAGGGCAAGATCGCCGCCACCACGAAGAAGGGAAGCGGGCTCGTCGACGCGTACGCGGCCGCCATCAACCACGTGATCGAGGACGGCAGTTACGGGCGTGTACTCAAGCGCTGGGGCCTGTCCAGCGAGGCCGTCCCGAAGTCGGAGATCAACCCGCCCGGCCTGCCGAAGATCTAGGGGACCCGCCGGCCGCGACGGTCGTCGCGGCCGGCGGGCGGACCGGGACGCGCCACTGCTCCAGGAGCGTGGCGCGTTCCGGACGGACGGAATACACCGGCGCGACGCCGCGCTCACACCTCGGGCAGGCGGAGCCCGTGCGGAAGGGTTGATCACATGACGACGGAACACGCAGCGGCGGACGCGTCCGAGGAGTGGAAGCACTGGCACGAGCACCGCACCGAGACGGTGTCCGCGCCCTACGGCCCGCTCGCTCTCAGCGGCACCCACTGGATCGAGGACTATCCGGAGGGGCTACTTCCGGACATGCCCGGCCGGTGGTCGGCGGACGGCGACGCGGTCGTGCTGACAGCCGACGCGGCCGACGGCCTCCTCGTGGACGGGGAGCCCTTCGCCGGTGAGGTCCGGCTCGGGGCCGACCCCGGTCCGGCCACCACGGCCCGGGTCGCGCACGGCGAGCGCCGGTTCGTCGTCCTCGTACGCGAAGGGGCCCTGGGAGTACGCGACTTCGACCCCGCCTCTCCGGCCCGGCAGGCGTTCCGGGGCATCGAGGCCACGCCGTACGACCCGCGCTGGTCGGTGCCGGGCCGCTTCACGCCGTACGGGGAGGACCGGACCGTACGCGTGGCGAACGCCGACGGGCGGGAGCGCGGGCTCGGGCTCGGCGGTGTGCTCGCTTTCACGCTCGGCGGGCAGGACCTGACCCTTCAGGTGACGGTTCAGGGGGACGGATCGCTGTGGGCTGTTTTCGGCGATGCGACGAGTGGGAACGGCAGTTATCGCTTCCGGTTCCTGCGCCCGGCGGCTCCTGACACCGAGGGGCGCACGACGGTGGACTTCAACCGGGCCCTGCTCCCGCCCTGCGCATTCGCGTACCACTTCATCTGCCCATTCCCACCGCCGGGCAATACCCTGAGCGCGGCGATTGCCGCCGGGGAACGCAATCTGCTCCGATAATCCGCACGTAATCCACACACTGCCGCTGATGAGATCAACTCCCGTGGGACATACGTAAGTTGAACACCGCACGGCCGAAAGGCGCCCTTGCGCCCGTCGGGTGTGCGGCCAAATACTCCCCCCAGCGCCTTGTCAGGGGCACGGCTTGTCCGGAATCCGGACATTCCTCCTCTGGCGTGCGCCTCACGGGCCCCGACCCCACGCGGGCCCCCGACTTCCCTTTGGAGGGAACGAACAGTGAGGACCAAGCGCACCACCCCCCGCAGCGGAATAGCGAGACGGACCCGGCTGATCGCCGTAACTTCCGGACTCGTGGCCGCGGCCGCATTCACCATCCCTTCCGCGAACGCGAGCGACGCGCAGACGTTCAGCACCTCCCAGCTGAAGAGTGCCAACTCTTCGGTGCTCAAGGCCGATGTGCCGGGCACCGCCTGGGTGACCGACGCCAGGACCGGCAAGGTCGTCGTCACGGTCGACAGCACCGTCTCCAAGGCCGAGATCGCGAAGATCAAGCGGGCCGCGGGCACCAACGCCGGCGCTCTGCAGATCAAGTACACGCCGGGCAAGTTCAGCAAGCTGATCAAGGGCGGCGACGCCATCTATGCGAGTAGCTGGCGCTGCTCCCTCGGCTTCAACGTCAAGAACAGTGCGGGCGCCGACTACTACGTGACCGCCGGTCACTGCACCGACGGCGCCGGCACCTGGTGGTCGAACTCCGGGCGCACCACCACCCTCGGCTCGACGGCCGGCTCCAGCTTCCCGACCAACGACTACGGGCTGGTGCGCTACACCAACACCTCGGTCGCCAAGTCGGGCACCGCGGGCAGCGTGGACATCACCAGCGCCGCCACCCCGAGTGTGGGCACGAACGTCATCCGCACCGGTTCCACCACCGGCACCCGCACCGGACGCGTCACCGCGCTGAACGCGACCGTCAACTACGGCGGCGGCGACATCGTCTACGGCATGATCCAGACCACGGTCTGCGCCGAGCCCGGCGACTCCGGCGGTCCGCTCTACGGCAGCAACGGTGTCGCCTACGGTCTGACCTCCGGCGGCAGCGGCAACTGCACCTCCGGTGGCACCACGTTCTTCCAGCCGGTCACCGAGGCGCTGAGCGCCTACGGCGTCAACGTATTCTGACCGGTACGCGACACATCGACACCCGCGCGACCTGACTGCAGCCAGCAGCAGACGAGCCCCCGCCCGCCGTTCGCGGTGCGGGGGCTCGTCCTTGGCCGCGGGAGCTCGCCCGTGTGCACGGGAAGACCGGGGGAACAGGGAAGTGGCTTCCGACCAGCAGCGCCATGTACGCCGCAGTCCGCTGCTGTTCACGACACCGCTGGTGCTGCTCGTGGTGCTGGCGCTGGTGCTCCTGTGGGAGATCACGCGCGGCAACGTGACGGGGGAGCTGAGCCGCCGGTGGCCCTGGCGGCTGCAGTTGATGGACACGGACGCGCTCGGCAGCCTGCTGGCGGTCGCCCTCGCCGCGGTGCTAGGTCCTGTCTCCCCGATCTTCGCGGGCGCGCGACGCCTGGCACGGCACCTCGACGCACGGCCGCATCACCCAAGTACATC
>NZ_JAPWHT010000380.1:0-10284 GCF_027270795.1 Streptomyces sp. ActVer | reverse complement strand
CCCCTGAGTAAGGGACGATGGGGGTCCCCCCGCTCGAGCGAAGCCGAGAGTGGGGGAGGGTAGGGGCGGCGGGGGCGGAAAACCCCTGGGCCGCCACCCGTGAGGGCAGAGTTTGCCCGCGTGGCACAATGTGCCACCCGGGTCACCCCGGGGTTCAGGTCCGGGGTGGCCCGGGCAGCCATGCCCGGGCCACCGCACTCCCGTGCCCAAGCATCCGCACCCGCACCCGCACCCCCAAAGATGGAGCCGAGCCCCGGCGCCAGGGGGGGGGGAGGCGCCGGAGCTCGGCTCTGGGAGAGTCCCGGCGCCGGGGGGGTGTGCGTCGGGACTCGGCTCTGTGGGCCCTGGAGTCTTGTGCCCCGGGGCCGATGTGTTGAAGCGGCGGTAAACGGACTTCTGTACGACTTCGTTCGAGACCTGACCCGGCCGCCCCGCAAGGCACGGTCGACCCCGGTCCGAGGTACCTGGCCCGGTAGGACCGCCTGCCCCGGCGGAGCGAGGCCAATCCTCCCGACGACAGTGAATTTCACCGCCCGGGACCGCCCGCCCGGAACGGGTTCCGCTGCCGTCGCGGGAGGCGTCCCGCCCGCTTCCGGCAGACAGTACACACCCGCCCCCGCGAAACCGGTCACAACCGCCCGGCGCGCGATACGCGCCCCCGGCCGGAGGCACCCACCACAGGGCGTGCCCCGGCCGCCGGCGGCCGGGGCACGCGGCCGCCAGGGGCAGCCTACGCGGCGGCGTCGAAGCCCGTATCGCGGGCCAGCTTCTTCAGTTCCAACAGCGCGTGCTTCTCGATCTGGCGGATGCGCTCGCGCGTGAGGCCGTGCTCCTTGCCGACCTCGGTGAGCGTGCGCTCCCGGCCGTCCTCGATGCCGTACCGCATCTTGATGATCGAGGCCGTGCGCTGGTCGAGGCGGCCGATGAGGTCGTCCAGCTCCTCGCTGCGCAGCAGCGTGAGCACGGACTGCTCGGGCGAGACCGCCGAGGTGTCCTCCAGCAGGTCACCGAACTGGGTGTCACCGTCGTCGTCCACCGACATGTTCAGCGAGACCGGGTCACGGGCCCAGTCCAGCACGTCGACCACGCGCTCCGGCTTCGTGTCCAGCTCCGCCGCGATCTCCGTGGGCTCCGGCTCACGGCCGTGCTCGCGGTTGAACTCGCGCTGCACACGGCGGATCCGGCCCAGCTCCTCCACCAGGTGGACGGGGAGGCGGATGGTGCGGGACTGGTCGGCGATGGAACGGGTGATGGCCTGACGGATCCACCAGGTCGCGTACGTCGAGAACTTGAAGCCCTTGCGGTAGTCGAACTTCTCGACGGCTCGGACCAGGCCCGCGTTCCCCTCCTGGATCAGGTCCAGGAGCGGCAGGCCGCTGCGCGGGTAGCGGCGGGCGACCGCCACGACCAGGCGGAGGTTCGACCGGATGAAGATGTCCTTGGCCCGCTCGGCGTCGGCGACCAGCGCTTCGAGCTCCTCGCGGGAGGCCTTCACCTTTGTGTCGGTGACCTCGCCGTCGAGGATCTGCTGGGCGTACACGCCCGCCTCGATGGTCTGGGAGAGGTCCACTTCCTTGGCGGCGTCGAGCAGCGGTGTGCGCGCGATCTCGTCGAGATACATGCCGACCAGGTCGCGGTCGGCGATCTCGCCGCCTACGACGCGAACACTGCGTGCCGCGTCGGTCCCGCCCGAGGCGGACTTACGACGGGCGACGGCACGGGTTGCCATGCGTGCTCCCTTGCGATGGTGGGCTTGCGGGTCCTAGTGGTTCTGGTGGTGGCTCGGACACCCTCCCGGGTGCCCTGCATCCGATGGAAACAACGACTGGAATCCGGACAGAATTCCCAACGCGCTACTCGATTTTTCTGATCTTGCAGTACCCTGTCCGGCCACCGGGGGAGGGCAGATGTCGTCGGAACGTACAGAGGTGCAGGTCAGACCGGGAGTCGAGAGCGATCTCGACGCCCTCACTGACATCTACAACCACTACGTGCGTGAGACGCCGATCACGTTCGACACAGCGACCTTCACTCCGGTGGAGCGCCGCCCTTGGCTGCTCTCCCACCCTGAAGACGGCCCACATCGGCTGATGGTTGCCACGGCCGGGGACTCACAGCGGATTCTGGGCTACGCCACATCCAGCGCTTTCCGGCCGAAGCCCGCGTACGAGACGTCCGTGGAGGTGACGATCTACCTCGCCCCGGACGCCGGCGGCCGGGGTGTCGGCACGCTGCTCTACAAGGCCCTGTTCGGGGCTCTCGCGGACGAGGACCTGCACCGGGCCTACGCGGGGATCGCCCAGCCCAACGAGGCGTCCGTGCGACTGCACGAGCGGTTCGGGTTCCGGTACGTCGGTACGTACCGGGAGGTGGGCCGGAAGTTCGGGCGGTACTGGGACGTGGCCTGGTACGAGAAGGAGCTCTGAGGGCTCCGCACCATGGCCGGGCCCCGAGCGCCTCGCCCGGGGCCCGTACGCCGAGGCCCGTCGGGCTCAGCCGAACTGCACCGACCTCTTCGCCAGGCCCAGCCAGAAGCCGTCGATCACCGAGCGCTGGGCGTCCAGCTCGCCGGAGGCGTCCGCCGCGCCCATCGTCACGAACAGCGGGGCGAAGTGCTCGGTACGCGGATGGGCCAGCTGTCCCGCCGGGGACTTGTGGAGGAAGTCGAGGAGGCCGTCGACGTCACCCGAGTCCAGGGCCCGGTGGCCCCACTCGTCGAACTCCGCCGACCAGCCGGGGATCCCACCCTGCCGCAGGGCCGCCAGGTTGTGGGTGAAGAACCCGGAACCGACGATGAGGACGCCCTCGTCGCGCAGCGGTGCCAGCTTGCGGCCGATCTCCATGAGGCGGACGGGGTCGAGCGTGGGCATCGAGACCTGGAGCACCGGGATGTCGGCCGCCGGGAACATCTCCACCAGCGGGACGTACGCGCCGTGGTCCAGGCCGCGGTCCGGGATGTCCTGGACGGGCATGCCGGGGGTGCGCAGCAACTTGCGTACGGACTCGGCGAGTTCGGGTGCGCCGGGTGCCTCGTACCGCACCTTGTAGTAGTGCTCGGGGAAGCCCCAGAAGTCGTAGACCAGGGGGACGGTCTCGGTGGCCCCGAGGGCGAGCGGGGCCTCCTCCCAGTGCGCGGAGATCATGAGGATCGCCTTGGGGCGCGGCAGATCCTTGGACCAGGCGGCGAGCTGGCCGGGCCAGACCGGGTCGTCCGCCAGCGGCGGGGCGCCGTGGGAGAGGTAGAGGGCGGGCATGCGCTCCACGACGGCTCGTTCCTCGATGGCGGCGGACATGGCGGCGGCTCCCTTGGGGACTCGTTCTACCGGTTCGGCCGATTGCGTCCGACCTCGGTCGAGGGCACTTACTTGAAGTATCAACCTCTACAAAGTGAGGATACTCCCCATTTGTTTAACGTTCAAGGAGGGGTCTCGTACAGTAGATGCATGAACACGGCATCCGCTGACGAGCCGCGCTGGCTCAGTGACGAGGAACAGCGCACGTGGCGTGCGTACATTCATGCCACCACCCTTCTTGACGACCATCTCGACCGCCAGTTGCAGCGTGATGCGGGCATGCCTCACATCTACTACGGCCTGCTCGTCGGTCTCGCCGAGGCGCCGCGTCGGCGGCTGCGGATGACCGAGCTGGCGATGAAGGCGAAGATCACCAGGTCCCGGCTCTCGCACGCGATCGCGCGGCTGGAGAAGAACGGGTGGGTGCGGCGGGAGGACTGTCCTTCGGACAAGCGGGGGCAGTTCGCCGTGCTGACGGATGAGGGGTACGAGGTTCTGATGCGGAGTGCGCCCGGGCATGTGGCGGCGGTCCGGCAGGCGTTCTTCGACCGGCTCACCGTCGATCAGCAGAAGGCGCTCGGCGAGGCCATGCTGATCATCGCGGAGGGGCTGCAGCCGGAGGGGGCAGGTGCGGACCTGCCCTGGCTTCGGTAGGGGTCGCCGCGTTCGTTTCGGGTGCGGGCTCGCTGTGGCTGGTCGCGCAGTTCCCCGCGCCCCTGAAAGATTGCGCCGTTCCCCGCGCCCCTAAAACTGCGCCGTCCCCACGCCTGAAAAGCCGCGCCCTTCCCCGCGCGCCTGAAAAGCTGCGCCGTTCCCCCGCGCGCCTAAAAGACTGCGCCGTTCCCCGCGCGCCTGAAGACTGCACCGTTCGCCGTGCCCCCTCAAGGCCGCTCACGCGGTCCCGGGCATGGATCTGCCCCGGCTCCACCGCTCTCGGAGCCGGGGCAGATCCCGGTTCGTACGTATGAAGGCGTCCCCACCCCTGCATACGTACGAGGTCAGTGGGTGGCCTCGTTCAGGTCCGGGCGAGCCCCTTCAGGGGCGCGGGGAACTGCGTGGTCGGCCACAGCGGACCCGCAGTCTCATGACCGCGCCCCAGCGAAGCGCCTAGTGGGCGATGACCGGGACCTTCAGGTCGTCCTCGGCGCCCTCGACGGAACCCGCGGCCGCCGTGGAGTCGGGGCTTCCCGCGTTGATGAAGGTGAAGGCGATTCCCGCGGCGACGACGAGGATGCCGACGGCGAACCAGATCGCGTTGGTGTAGCCGTGCACCTGGGCCTGCAGCTGGACGAGCTGCTGCTGGGGCTGGGTGGTGGCACCGGCGATGTGGTCCTTGACGTACGCCGTGGTGGCCGACGCGGCGATCGTGTTCAGCAGAGCCGTACCGATCGCGCCGCCCACCTGCTGCGAGGTGTTGACCATCGCGGAGGCGACACCGGAGTCACGCGGCTCGACGCCCAGCGTGGCCAGGGACATGGCCGGCATGAACGCCGTACCCATACCGAGGCCGAGCAGCAGCATGGCCGGCAGGAGCAGGGCCGCGTACGAGGAGCCGATCTCCATCTGGGTCAGCAGCAGCATGCCGGCCGCGGCGACCAGGAAGCCCGGGCCCATCAGCAGACGCGCCGGGAGGCGGTTCATCAGCCGGGCGCCGATCTGCGTGGAGCCCGTGATCATTCCCGCGATCATCGGCAGGAAGGCGAAACCGGTCTTGACCGGCGAGTAGCCCTTCACGATCTGCAGGTAGTAGGTCAGGAAGAGGAACAGGCCGAACATCGCGATGATCGCGAGACCGAGCGAGAGGTAGACACCGCCACGGTTGCGCTCGGTGATGACGCGCAGGGGCAGCAGCGGGGCCTTGACCTTGGACTCGACGAGGACGAAGGCCGCGAGGAGCACCGCCGACGCGACGAACAGGCCGATCGTCATGGAGTCGCCCCAGCCCTCGGACTCGGCGCGGGTGAAGCCGTAGACGAGCGAGACCAGACCGAGGGTCGACAGGACGACGCCCGGGATGTCGAGCGGCGAGCGGTTGCGGCCGGCCGGCTCACGGATGACGAAGTACGCACCGGCAGCGGCGACGACCGCGAACGGGATGTTCACGAAGAACGTCCAGCGCCAGTCCAGGTACTCGGTGAGGAAGCCGCCGAGGATCAGGCCGACGGCGCCACCGCCACCGGCGATCGCACCGTAGATGCCGAACGCCTTGGCGCGCTCCTTGGAGTCGGTGAACATCACCGCGAGCAGCGAGAGAGCGGCGGGCGCGAGCAGTGCGCCGAAGGCACCCTGCAGTGCGCGGGAGCCGAGCAGCATCGCCTCGTTGGTGGCGGCACCGCCGAGGGCGGAGGCGCCGGCGAAGCCTATGAGGCCGGTGACGAAGGTGCGCTTGCGGCCCCAGATGTCGGCGATCCGGCCGCCGAAGAGGAGGAGTCCGCCGAAGGCGAGGGCGTAGGCCGTGATGACCCACTGCCGGTTGCCGTCGGAGATACCCAGGTCCTGCTGGGCCGAGGGCAGCGCGATGTTCACGATGGTCGCGTCGAGCACGACCATGAGCTGGGCGAGCGCGATGAAGGTCAGCGCTTTCCAGCGGTTGGAATCGGGGGCCTGCGCCGTACCGGCGGTGGCCTGGGCTGTTTCAGACATGGAGGTACCCACTTCGGGACTTCGGATCGAAAAAGGCAGTGAGAGGGCGCGGCACGTCGTCGGTGACGGCCGGGGTGTTCGGTGAGTTCGGTGCGTAAGTGGGGTTACGCGCGTACTGGTCGGGTCATCGCTGGTAGGGACCGCCGCAAGGGGCGGAAGTCATCGGTCAGCCTTGGCGCAGGTCCTCCATGGTCGCGGTCATGCCCGGCAGCTCGGATCGGGCCGGGGCCCGCAGACCGTCCAGGAACAGCTGCAGGTGGCGGTGGACGAACCGGTCGAAGCACAGGGTCGCGGTACCGGCCGGGGGCCTGCTGAGCTGGGCCACGGCGATCATGAGGTCGCCGACGCCCACGTCGGGTCGGAGCTGTCCGGCCTCGCGGGCGCGGGCCATCAGCCGCTCGGCCAGTTCCTCGATCCGCTCACGCGCCGCCTCCAGGTCCGGGTGGTGCTGGTCGAAGGCGCTGGACATCATCGGGCAGAGGGCCGAGAGCCGCTCGTCGGCACAGGCGTGCACGAAGCGCGAGAGCGCCTCGAACGCGTCGCCCGTCTCGGCGAGCGCGAGTTCGGCCGCCTCCGACGTGCGGTCCATGACCGAACAGACGACCTCCCGCACCAGTGCGTCCCGGTCCGGGAAGTTGCGGTACACCGTGGCATTGCCGACGCCGGCCCGGCGAGCGACCTCGTCGAGCGGCACGTCGGGGCCGAACTCCACGAACATCTCGCGGGCGGCGGTGACGATCCGCTCCCGGTTGCGCAGGGCGTCGGCGCGCGGCCGGGTCACCTTGTGCTGTACGCGGACTGCGGTCTCCACGGCGTACTCCTTGAGCCGGTGGGTGCGATCCGGGGATCCACTCCCCGTTTCGCTCGGACACATGGCTAAACGGGGAAACGATCCCCGGTTATTTCCCAACCTCGAAGAGATTTGATGTGACCCGCGTCACACCCCTTCAAGGGTCCCGCGAGCAAGAAACCCACGATCGGGCTCCTCCAGCGCGCGCCCGCGCATCCGGCGGCACAGGGTGATCGAACAGGGTGCAGCCACACCGGCCGGCTGCCTGGAGCGAAAGGCCCCTGCATGCAGC
The DNA here is from genome assembly GCF_027270795.1 of Streptomyces sp. ActVer. Taxonomy (NCBI): domain Bacteria; kingdom Bacillati; phylum Actinomycetota; class Actinomycetes; order Kitasatosporales; family Streptomycetaceae; genus Streptomyces; species Streptomyces sp. ActVer. The sequence continues at coordinate 3,266 of NZ_JAPWHT010000380.1, read as the reverse complement.
CGACCAGCCGTCGGATATCCCCGCGCCGCCGCGCCGCAGCCTTCGCCTCGGTCACCGTCCTCACCCTGGCGGTCAGCACCTCGGCCGGGACCGGACATCTGACGACCGGTGCCACCACGGCTGCGGGACCCATCGCGCTGGCGCGCTCCTCCCCCCTCGGTCCCTGCATGATCAGCGGCTCGATGGGCGTGCAGATGTCCGAGGGCATCCCCACCCCGGCCGGCTACTCGCGCTCCACCGGCACCGTCCGCGCCCTGAACCTGATGGTCGACTTCTCCGACGCGAACGGCGAGGGCAGCGCGCTCGACCGCTTCGGTGAGTTCTTCCCGCAGACCACCAACTGGTTCCGCACCAGTTCGTACGGCCGCCTCGACTACCGACCCGAGGCCCCGATACCCGGCTGGCTGCGGATGCCCAAGTCCTTCGAGGAGTACGGGATAGAACGCGGGGCCCCCTTCGACCCCGGCTACCGCGAGCTGGTCCAGGACATCGTGGCCGCGGCCGATCCGAAGGTGGACTTCAGGGAGTACGACCTGCTGAACGTCCTGCTGACCCCGAACGCCGGCCCCTCCGCCCTGGACACGGTCCTGTCGGTGACGTTCGCGGGCAACACGGAGGCGCCGGTCGCGGACGGGGTGCCCGTCGCGAACGCGTCGTTCGTCTACTCCCGCCAGGACGACGGCTCCGGCTCGTACGACGAGACCGGCTACCGCGTACTCCCCCACGAGAACGGCCATGTCTTCGGGCTGCCCGACCTCTACACCCAGGACGGGGGCGCCGCGGTCGGGCACTGGGACATCATGAGCGAGGACTGGGGGGCCGACAACGACCTGCTGGGCTGGCACAAGTGGAAGCTCGGCTGGCTCGACGACGCCCAGGTCGGCTGCGCGTCCGCGGCCGGCACCACCGAGCACGTCCTGACCCCGCTGGCCGAGCCCGGCACCGGCGGCAAACTGGTCTTCGTCCCCGTCGACTCGAAGACGGGGTACGCGGTCGAGCTGCGCACCCAGACCGGCAACGACGACGCTGTCTGCAAGACGGGCGTGCTCATCTACAAGGTCGACGCGAACGTCGACACCGGCCGGGGCCCGATCACGGTGATCGACTCCACGAAGGACAGCGGCGGCTGCACCCGCAGCCCCAACGTCCACGCCGAACTCTCCGACGCGGCCTTCTCCCCCGGCCAGTACTTCAAAGACCTCAGAGCCGGCATCCGCATCACTGTCGCGGGCGCCGACGCCACGGGCAACCACCAGGTGTACGTGACCCGCGACCGCCAAGCGGCATCGTGAGCTGCGGCTTGTGGGCGGAGATGTGGCGCCCCTTCAGACGGCCGTGCCCCTTCAGGGGCGCGGGGCTGTGACATATGCGGCTCCGCCGCGTGGGCCCGACCAGCCACTGACGGCCCGCAGCTTCGGCACGACCGTCCGCCCCCATTCACTACCGTGGTCCGCACACCGTAATGGGGAGCCATGCCACCGACCCACCTCACACCCGCCAAGCCCGACGCAGTCGGCCCCGCAGTCGTACCCGTCGAGGCAGTGGCCCCGCTGATGCGAGGCATCACCGTCCTGCTCCGGCTCACCGAGGCAGGCGGCACGTCGAGCCTCAGCGCCCTGGAGAAGGCCACCGGCCTCGCCAGATCCACGGTGGACCGCATCGCGGCAACACTGGCCCGCATGGGATACGTACGTCTCGACGGCCGGGACGCCGTGCTCACGCCGCGGCTGATGGAGCTGGGCAACGCCTACCTGGCCGCCCTGCGGCTCCCCCGGCTGCTGGACGGGCGGGCCGACGCGCTCGCCGACGAACTGGACGAGTCGGTGTCACTGGCGGTCGGCGACCGGGACGGCATCCGCTTCATCCACCAGGCGACCCGGCGCCGCGCGATGTCGCTGAGCTTCCGCATCGGCGATCTGCTCCCGGCCGAACGGACCGCGCCGGGCCCGCTGTTCGCCACGGGGTGGACCGACGAGGACTGGACGCGCTGGCGCGAACGGCGGGCCGCCGACCCCGAGGACCACGGTTTTCCCGCCGTGCCGCCCCGCGAACACCCCACCGGGGACGACGAGTTCGAAGAGCGGACGCGTGAGGCGGCAGCGCGTGGCTGGGCGCTCGACGACCAGTTGATCGAGCCGGGCCTGGTCGCGGTCTCCGTGCCCGTACGGGATCGCGGTGGGCGTATCGCCTGTGTGGTGAGCGTGGTGAGCCACACCAGCAGGCACACCGCCGGCTCCCTGCGGGACACCCTGCTGCCCCGGCTGCGGGCGACCGTGCGCGCGATGGAACGGGATCTGCGGGACGCCCCCGCCCAGCAGCCCGCCGCACGCGCCGGACTCGCCACCTGGACCGGGGCCTCGAAGCAGGAACTGGGCCGGGAGTTCGTCGAGTCGCTGGCCCGCGGGCTGACCGTGATCACGGCGTTCGGCGAGGGCCGGGCCGAGCTGACGCTCACCGAGGTCGCGCAGGCCACCGGGCTCGCGCGGGCGACGGCCAGGCGTGCGCTGATCACGCTGGAGCACCTGGGCCAAGTGGCCGCACACGGGCGGACGTTCACGCTGACGCCGCGCGTCCTGGCCCTCGGCTTCCCGCCGCTCTCCCGCACGACGCTTCCGCAGATCGCGGCCCCGCATCTCGCCGAACTCGCCGGCCGGCTGCACGACTCGGCGTCCCTCGCGGTCCTCGCGGGCGACGAGATCCAGTACACGGCCCGCGTCGCCACCAGCCGCATCATGAGCGTCAACATCACTGTCGGCACGCGCTTCCCCGCCTACGCGACCTCGCTGGGCCGGGTGATGCTCGCCGACCTCACCGCGGCCGAGCGGGGCCCGCTCCTGACCGGCCTGCACGCGCTGACCCCACTCACGGTCACGGACCCGGATGCCCTCGCGGCCACCCTCGATCGCGTCCGGGAGGCCGGATACGCCCTCGTGGACGGGGAGTTGGAGGAGGGGCTGCGGTCGATCGCGGTTCCGGTGCGGGATCGTGCGGGGCGGGTCGTGGCGGCCGTGAACGTGGCGATGCACAGTTCTCGGCGGACCGTTGAGCAGTGTGTGGGTGAGGTGTTGCCGGAGTTGGCCGCGACGGCCGGGCGGATCGAGGGGGATCTTCGGGTGGCCGGGCGGTTTACCCGGGTGCCGGTCGCCTAGCCGGCGGGGCACGCGACAACCCCGCAGCGCTTCGCGCGATGGGTTGTGGGCAGCTGCGGGTCCGTGGGGGCTGGTCGCGCCCCGCGGCGGAGCCGCAAATGCTGCTGCCCCGCGCCC
>NZ_JAPWHT010000037.1:0-39097 GCF_027270795.1 Streptomyces sp. ActVer | reverse complement strand
ACCCCCGCCATCGGCCTGAACGGCCTCGTCCTCAAACGCCGGACGGGCTGAAGTGCCAGCCCCGGCCGCGAAGTATTCAGCCCCTCCGGCGTTTGAGGAGCGGGGGTTCGGGGGCGGAGCCCCTGAGGCAGGGACGGGAATGGGCAGGGGCGGCGGGGGCGAGAACTGCGGTGTTCCGTTCGTCCGCCAGCCCGGTGTCGTCGCCACCGTGCCGTCCCGGGCCACCAGCCTCGCCGGGAGGCCCAGGCCGGACAGCCAGCGTTCCGCGCCGGTGCCCTTGATGATGGCCGCCGTGCTGGCCGCGTTCGCGTCGGCGCAGGTGGTGGCGGCGACCGAGACCGTCCGCCAGGGGGAATCGGCCGGGAGGCCGGTGTCCGGGTCGACGATGTGGTGGAGGGTGTGCGGCCCCGAGCGCCAGGTGCGGGCGGCCGTGCCCGAGGTGGCGAGCCCGCCGCCGCGCAGGCCGACCGTCGCGTACGGGCCCTGCGGAGGCGTCTCGTCGACCGGACCCGTGACGTCCTGGACGCGGATCCGCCAGCCACCCGCCGGGGCTTCGCCTGCGACCGCCGTGTCGCCGCCGAGGCTCACCAGAACTCCGCAGCCCGCCGCCCGCGCGAGTGTCGCCGCGGCCTTGTCCGCCGCCCAGGCCTTGGCCGTGGCACCGAGGTCGAGGCGGACCCCGGCCGGGACGGTGACCGTACCGGTCGCGCGGTCCAGGCGTATCAGGCGCCAGCCCGGGACGGGGCGCACGGTGAGCTTCACCGGTCGCCCGTCCTCCTGGACCAGCCGGAAGTCACGGTCGTAGCCGATGGCGTTCATCGCCGAACCGACCGTCGGGTCGACGGCTCCGTCGGTCGCGGCGGCGGCGCGCAACGCGACCGCCAGCGCCTCCGCGAGCAGCGGGCTGACCCTGACCGGCCGCCCTCCGGCGCTGTCGAGCGCGACCAGCTCGGAGTCCTCGCGGAACCTGCTGCACGCCGCGTCGACCTCGGCCAGATGCCGGGCGAGCAGCAGGTTGCAGGAGTCCAGCAGCGCCGGGTCCGTCGTGACGAGCCGCACGCTCGTACCGAGGGCACGCCAGTTCGCTGCGGCCGTAGGACGCAAGGAGGTGTCGGCGGCGGTCATCACGACGCCCCCGAGGTGGAGTCGGCGGTCCCACTGTCGTCGGCGGAGGTCAGGTCGTCGGACGAACCCTGCAGCGACGAGGAGGAGTCGCTCCCGCTGTCCGAGACCGAGGAATCCGACGACGAGGACGAGGACGAGGACGAGTCTTCCGACTGTGACGTCGTCGAGGACGACGAGTCCGTCGTTCCGGCCGCCGTCGTCGTCGCGGCCGACTCCATCGTGCCGATGAGTGCGAAGACGCCCGCCGCTGCCGCCAGTGTCACCGCCGCTGCCGCGGCAGCCGTACGCCGTGCGCCTCTGCGGACCGCCGCGGCGGCCCCCCGTTCGCTGCCAGACATGACTGCTCCCCTCCCGAATGACGCTGTGTCACGTCCTACGGTCGGGGAGCAGCCTGAGAGAAAACTGTGCGGCGCCCAGACGCCCGGCAAGAAGTCTCTGAGAGGCTTCTTAATCCCGCGGGGTCAATCGCTCGGCAGGGGTCACTTGCTCAGGCGGGCGATCGCCTCGTCCACCGTCAGCTCCTCGCGCTCGCCGGTGCGGCGGTCCTTCAGTTCCAGGACGCCCTCGGCGGAGCGCCGGCCGGCCACCAGGATCTTCGGTACGCCGATGAGCTCGGCGTCCGTGAACTTCACGCCCGGCGAGACACCCGCCCGGTCGTCCACGAGCACCCGGACGCCCGCCGCGCTCAGCTTCTCCGAGACGTCGAGGGCCAGTTCGGTCTGGAGTGCCTTGCCCGCGGCGACGACATGGACGTCGGCCGGGGCGATCTCGGCGGGCCAGACCAGGCCCTGCTCGTCCGCGTGCTGCTCGGCGAGCGCCGCCACGGCGCGCGAGACACCGATGCCGTACGAGCCCATGGTCACGCGGACCGGCTTGCCCTGCTGGCCGAGGACGTCGAGCTGGAGGGCGTCGGCGTACTTGCGGCCGAGCTGGAAGATGTGGCCGATCTCGATGGCGCGGTCCAGCGTGAGGCCGGTGTCGCAGGCGGGGCAGGGGTCGCCTTCCTGCACGACCACCGCGTCCACGTACTCGTCCACCTCGAAGTCACGGCCCGCGACGACGTTCTTCGCGTGCACGCCCTCCTTGTTGGCGCCGGTGATCCAGGCGGTGCCGGGGGCGACGCGCGGGTCGGCGAGGTAGCGGACCTTCTCCAGGCCCTGCGGGCCGACGTATCCGCGTACGAGGTCGTCGCGGCCCGTGAAGTCCTCGGCCGTGACGAGTTCGACGGCGGCGGGGGTGAAGTGCGCCTCGACCTTGTCCATGTCGACCTCGCGGTCGCCCGGTACGCCGATGGCCACGATCTCGCCGTCCACCTTGACCAGCAGGTTCTTCAGGGTGGCGGAGGCGGGGACGTCCAGGTACGCGGCGAGCGTCTCGATGGTCGGGGTCTCGGGGGTCGGGATCTCCTCGAGAGCGGGCACGGCCGACCCGTCCACCGGCTTCAGCGCGTACGTGATCGCCTCGGTGTTGGCCGCGTAGTCACAGTTGGGGCAGTCGGCGAAGGTGTCCTCGCCGGCCGCGGCCGGGGCGAGGAACTCCTCGGACTTGGAGCCGCCCATGGCGCCCGCGGTGGCCGCGCAGATGCGGTAGTCCAGGCCGAGACGCGTGAAGATCTTCTGGTACGCCTCGCGGTGCAGGGCGTACGACTTGGCCAGGCCCTCGTCCTCCGTGTCGAAGGAGTACGAGTCCTTCATCAGGAACTCGCGGCCGCGCAGGATGCCGGCGCGGGGGCGGGCCTCGTCGCGGTACTTGTTCTGGATCTGGTAGAGGATCACCGGCAGGTCCTTGTAGGACGAGCACTGATCCTTGACCAGGAGGGTGAAGATCTCCTCGTGGGTCGGGCCGAGGAGGTAGTCGCCGCCCTTGCGGTCGTTGAGGCGGAACAGCTCGGGGCCGTACTCCTCCCAGCGGCCGGTCGCCTCGTAGGGCTCCTTCGGCAGCAGGGCGGGCAGCGCGACCTCCTGGGCGCCGATGGCGTCCATCTCCTCGCGGACGACCCGCTCCACGTTGTTGAGGACCTTCTTGCCCAGCGGCAGCCAGGACCACAGGCCGGCCGCGGTACGGCGTACGTAGCCGGCGCGCACCAGCAGCTTGTGGCTGAGCACCTCGGCGTCCGCCGGGTCGTCACGCAGTGTCTTGACCATCAAACGGGACATGCGCTGGACCTGGGCCATGGTTCTCGACTCCTGCTGCGTAAGGGTGATGGCTAGGAGGTTAGCCGGGGGGCCGCCGTCGCCGGAAATCCGTTTACGGCGCCGGAGGGATCCGTCGGCGATGCCGGAGGGATCCGTCCGCGATGCCGGAGGGGTCGGTCGGCGGCGCGGGGAGGACGGGTCAGCGGCGCCGGAGGGGCAGCGGGGCGCCCATCACCGCGTACGGCTTCGGTGCGCTGGGGAACAGGACCTGTCTGGCGAGGTCCTCGTATCCGAGCGAGCGGTACAGGCCGCGGGCCGGGCTCTCCGTGTCGATGGCGGAGAGGATCGAGCGGGGCTGGGCGGCGCTGTCCGTGATGGTGGTGATCAGGGCACGGCCGACGCCCTGGTTCTGGAAGCCCGGGTGGACGTGCAGTTCGGTGATCACGAAGGAGTCGTCCAGCCATCCGTCGGATCCCTGGCTGCGCAGATAGGGCTCGACGACTGTGGACCACCAGTGCGTCCTGTCGTTGGGCATGCCGTAGACGAAGCCGACGAGACGTCCGTCCGCGGTGGTCGCGCCGAGCGCGCGGGCGCCGGGGTACGTGAGGTGCCGCAGCACGATCTGGCGTCGTACGGCGATCTCGTCCGAGCCGAGTCCGAACGCCAGGGCTTGGACGGCCAGCGCCTCGTCGATCCTGGCGGCCAGGTCCAGGAGACCGATGACGATGTCGTCGGGCGTGACGGGGCCCTGACCGGGGAAGCGCAGCATGCCCGGAGACTACCCGGGCATGTCGTTGGGGTGCGCTGTGAGTCGGGTGGTCTTGTTGGGTGCAGGCCGGATGTGGCTGGTCGCGCCCACGCGGCGCAGCCGCACATGTCACAGCCCCGCGCCCCTGAAACGGGCTGCGCCCCCTCAGAACAGGATGCTCATGAAAGCGCCGACCTCTTGGAAGCCCACTCTGCGGTAGGTGGCCCGGGCGGCTGTGTTGTAGTCGTTGACGTAGAGGCTGACGATCGGGGCCACGTCGGCGAGGGCGTAGCGGAGGACCGCTGCCATGCCGGGGGCCGCGAGGCCCTGGCTCCGGTATTCGGGGGCAACCCAGACGCCCTGGATCTGGCAGGCCTGGGTGGTGGCCGCGCCGATCTCCGCCTTGAAGACGACCCTGCCGTTGTGGTCGAGGCGGGCGAACGAGCGGCCGGAGCCGACCAGTTCGGCGACCCGGGCCTGGTAGAGGAGTCCGCCGTCGCCCGCGAGCGGGGAGACGCCGACCTCCTCGGTGAACATCGCCACGCACGCCGGCATGATCGTCTCCATCTCGTCCTTGCGGATGCGGCGGACGTACGGATCCGGGGCCATGTCGGTGGGGAGCCGGTCGGTGACCATCAGAGGCTGGTGCGGGCGGACCTCACGGGCCGGGCCCCAGTTCGGTTCCAGGAGGCGCCAGAGCTGGGAGGTGGCGTCGGACGGGCCGACGATGGAGGAGCAGCGGCGGCCTGCCCTGCGGGCGCGGTCCGCGAAGGCCCGTACGGCTCGGGGGGTGGCGCAGATCGGGACCAGGTTGGCGCCCGCGTAGCAGAGGGACGTCAGCATGCCGTCCTCGTACCAGCCCCACATCTCGCCGCCGAGGCGCCAGGGGTCGAGGCCTGCGACCTGTACGCGGGAGGTCACGAAGGCGTTCGCCACCGGCTCGCGGTCGAGGACGGCGAGCGCGGCGTCCAGGTCGCTCGGTTCGAGGACCCTGGTGGTCGTCTGCGTCAACACGTGCGGGGCCTTCACCATCAGGTCTGCTGATCTCCGCACTGTACCTGGCGGAATTGTGCCACGCCGCCTGATGGGTCGGGGCCGGGTTTTCTCGCCCCCGCCGCCCCTACCCTCCCCCACTCTTGGCTTCGCTCGAGCGGGGGGACCCCCATCATCCTTCTGGGGCTCCGCCCCAGACCCCGTGGGGTGTCTTTTCGGGTGCGGGTGCGTTGTGGCTGATCGCGCAGTTCCCCGCGCCCCTAAAACCTAAGGGCGCGGGGAACTGCGCAACGGGCGGAGGTCGTCAGCCCGCCACGGACACCGAGGGCTCGCCGGAGGGGATTCCGTCCGCCTCCATCTGTTCGGCGATCTTCAGGGCCTCCTCGATCAACGTCTCGACGATCTTCGACTCCGGGACGGTCTTGATGACCTCGCCCTTGACGAAGATCTGGCCCTTGCCGTTGCCGGAGGCGACGCCGAGGTCGGCCTCGCGGGCCTCGCCGGGGCCGTTGACCACGCAGCCCATGACGGCGACGCGGAGGGGGACCTCCATGCCCTCAAGACCGGCGGTGACCTCCTCCGCCAGCTTGTACACGTCGACCTGGGCACGCCCGCAGGACGGGCAGGAGACGATCTCAAGACGCCGCTGCTTGAGGTTCAGCGACTCCAGGATCTGCATGCCGACCTTGATCTCCTCGACCGGCGGGGCCGAGAGGGAGACGCGGATCGTGTCGCCGATGCCCTCGGCGAGCAGGGCGCCGAAGGCGACCGCGGACTTGATCGTGCCCTGGAAGGCGGGGCCGGCCTCGGTGACGCCCAGGTGCAGCGGGTAGTCGCATGCGGCGGCCAGCTGCCGGTAGGCGTTGACCATGACCACCGGGTCGTTGTGCTTGACCGAGATCTTGATGTCCCGGAAGTCGTGCTCCTCGAAGAGCGAGGCTTCCCAGAGCGCCGACTCGACGAGCGCCTCGGGCGTCGCCTTGCCGTACTTCTGGAGCAGCCGCTTGTCGAGCGAGCCGGCGTTGACGCCGATCCGGATCGGCGTGCCGGTGTCCTTGGCGGCCCGCGCGATCTCCTTGACCTGGTCGTCGAACTGCTTGATGTTGCCGGGGTTCACGCGGACCGCGGCACAGCCGGCCTTGATCGCGGCGAACACGTACTTCGGCTGGAAATGGATGTCGGCGATGACCGGCAGCTGCGACTTGCGGGCGATCGTCGCAAGCGCGTCCGCGTCGTCCTGCGTGGGGCACGCGACGCGCACGATCTGGCAGCCGGACGCGGTCAGTTCGGCGATCTGCTGGAGCGTGGCGCCGATGTCCGACGTACGCGTCGTCGTCATCGACTGCACCGAGACGGGTGCGTCTCCGCCCACCGCCACGGTTCCGACCTGGATCTGCCGGCTCTTCCGGCGCTCGGCGAGCTTGGTCGGAACGGACGGCATGCCGAGTGAAATCGCAGTCATCTGCTGTGCAACCCCAAGGTAAGGACGGTCGGTCCCGAAAGCTGACGGGCTCCAGCCATCGAGATTACGGCACCCCCGCAGACGGGAGCACATCCGCTGCGCAGGACCACCCAATGGAGGGCGGCCGGACACAAATCATGTCCGGCCGCCACAAACTCCGTATGACTAGGAGATTCTCACCGGGTTAACCACGTCCGCGATCAGTACCAGGATCGTGAAGCAGATGAAGATCCCGGCCACCACGTAGGCGACGGGCATGAGCTTCGCCACGTCGAACGGACCGGGGTCCGGCCGCCGCAGCACCTTCGCCAGATTGCGGCGCAGGGCCTCCCACAGGGCGCCCGCGATGTGACCGCCGTCGAGCGGCAGCAGCGGGAGCATGTTGAACAGGAACAGGGAGAGGTTGAAGCCCGCGACGAGGAACAGCATCATCGCGATCTGGTTCTCCGGCGGGATGTCGAGGGTGAAGACCTCGCCGCCTACCCGGGCCGCGCCGACCACTCCCATCGGGGAGTCCGCCTCGCGCTCGCCGTCACCGAAAGCCGCGTCCCACAGGGCGGGGACCTTGGACGGCAGGGCGACGAGCGACTCGACGCCGTTCCGCATCATGTCGCCCATGCGGTCGACGGACTGCCCGAACGACTGCTGGACGATGCCGGAGGCGGGCGTGAAGCCGAGGAAGCCGGCGTACACGTACTTGCCCTCGACGTAGCCGCCGTCGCCGTCGGTCTTGCTGACCTGGTTGCGGATCAGGTGGGCGGTCAGGTCGAGCTGCTTGCCGTCGCGCTCGACGGTGAGGGTGACGGCCTTGCCGGGGTTGGCGCGGATGTCGGCCTGGAGGGCGGACCAGTCGGTGATCTTCTCGCCGTTGAACGCGAGGATCTTGTCACCGCCCCGGAGCCCGGCGGCCTTGGCGGGCGCGGCGGTGTCGCTCTTCTGGCACTCGGAGCGGTTCTCGCTCTGCTCGATGACGCAGTCCGAGACCTTGCCGACCGTGGTCGTCTGGGTCTGGATGCCGAAGGTCATCATCACGCCGAGGAAGATCGCGACGGCCAGGATCAGGTTCATGAAGGGGCCGGCGAACATCACGACGACGCGCTTCCACGGCTTGCGCGTGTAGAAGAGGCGTATCTCGTCGCCCGGCTGGAGCTCCTCGAAGGACTGGGCCCTGGCGTCCTCGATCATGCCGCGCCACGGCGAGGTGGAGCGGGCCTCGATACGTCCGTCGGGGCCGGGCGGGAACATCCCGATCATGCGGATGTAGCCGCCGAGCGGAATCGCCTTGACCCCGTACTCGGTGTCGCCCTTCTTGCGCGACCAGATGGTCGGGCCGAAGCCGACCATGTACTGCGGCACGCGGATGCCGAACAGCTTGGCCGTGGAGAGATGCCCCAGCTCGTGCCAGGCGATCGAGATGAGCAGGCCGATCGCGAAGACGACTATGCCGAGGATCATCATCAGGGTCGTCATGCACGAGCCTCCGCCGTTGTCGTGGCTGTCGATGTCGCTGTGGTTCGGGCTGTCAGTTCACGGGCCCGGGCACGCGCCCAGGTCTCCGCATCGAGGACGTCCGGGACGGTGAGCGAGGTTCCCGTACGAGGCGCGCCGTGCTCGGCGACGACCTTCGTGACGGTCTCCATGATCCCGTTGAACGGCAGGGAGCCGTTCAGGAACGCGTCCACGCACTCCTCGTTGGCCGCATTGAACACCGCCGGGGCCGTGCCCGCGAGCTTCCCGACATGCCGGGCGAGCCCCACCGACGGAAACGCGTCGGTGTCGAGCGGGAAGAACTCCCAGCTCGACGCGTTCGACCAGTCGAAGGCGGGCGCGGCGTCGGGGACCCGCTCGGGCCAGCCGAGGCCGATGGCGATCGGCCCGCGCATGTCGGGGGGCGTCGCCTGGGCCATTGTCGATCCGTCCGTGAACTCCACCATCGAGTGGACATACGACTGCGGATGCACGACCACCTCAATCCGTTCGAAGGGAATGTCGTAGAGGAGGTGCGCCTCGATGACTTCAAGACCCTTGTTGACCAGGGTCGCGGAGTTGATCGTGATGACGGGGCCCATGGCCCAGGTGGGGTGCGCGAGGGCGTCCTCGGGGGTGACGTCGGCCAGCTCGGCCTTCGTACGTCCTCTGAAGGGGCCGCCGGACGCGGTGACGACGAGCTTGCGTACGTCGGCCCTGGTGCCGGAGGCGAGCGCCTGGAAGAGGGCGGCGTGCTCGGAGTCGACCGGGATGATCTGGCCCGGCTTGGCCAGCGCCTTCACCAGCGGGCCGCCGACGATGAGCGACTCCTTGTTGGCGAGCGCGAGGGTGCGGCCCGCCTCCAGGGCGGCGAGGGTGGGGGCGAGGCCGATCGAGCCGGTGATGCCGTTCAGGACGGTGTGGCAGTCGGATGCGGCGAGGTGGGTCGCGGCGTCCGCTCCCACGAGGATCTCGGGGAGGGTCTCCCCCGCTCCGTACTGCGCGGACAGGGCCTCGCGCAGCGCCGGTACGACGTCCTCGCGCGCGACGGCGACCGTCCGGACGCGGAGCCGGTGGGCCTGCTCGGCGAGCAGGCCCACCCTCCCGCCCGCGGCGGAGAGCCCGGTGACCCGGAACCTGCCGGGATTGCGCAGCACAAGATCGATGGCCTGGGTCCCGATCGACCCGGTGGATCCGAGGATCACCACATCCCGGACTCCGTCCACAGGATCGAAGACAAGATGCGGATCGGTGAGGGGGGCTGGACTGTCGCTCATCCCCCCATTGTTGCCGCAATGCCGCTCCAACAGGACAGCGAGTCCCACCTGTGCCCCGTTAGGGGCGCGGGGAACTGCGCGACCAGCCCCACACGACCCGCACCCGCCACCAAACCGCAGGGCACCTACCTCTTGCGCTTCCGACGGCTCCTGGACCTCGCCGCACGCCTCTGCTGGGGCTTCACATCGGCCACACCCTCCGCCGGAGGCGACGGAACCGCGTCGGCCGGCTCGAAGTCCCCTTCGACAACCCCCTCCGCCGTATCCAACGTCGGCGCACTGAAATGCAGTCCATCCGTACGCCGACCGGAATCCAGCCCCTCCTGACCACCGGCGGCCTTCCCGGACGCGTCCAGATTGAACACGTACCCGACCGACTCCTCCTTGATCGCCTCGGTCATCGCGGCGAACATGTCGTACCCCTCGCGCTCGTACTCGACGATCGGCTCCCGCCCGAGCGTCCACCGCAGCCCGATGCCGTCGCGGAGGTAGTCCATCTCGTACAGGTGCTCGCGCCATTTGCGGTCGAGGACCGAGAGCACGACGAGCCGCTCCAGATCGCGCAGCGCGTCCGCGCCGAGCTCGGTCTCGCGCTCCTCGTAGCGGGCGTGGACGTCGTCGGTGACGGCCTCGACGAGTTCGTCGGCGGTGAGCTCGGCGCGCTGGCCGGCCGCGTCCTCCAGGTCCTCGATGGTGATCCGGACCGGGTAGAGCTGCCGGAACGCGCCCCACAGCCGCTCCAGGTTCCACTCCTCGGGGAAGCCCTCGGCGGTCTCCTCGGTGATGTACGCGCGGATGGTGTCGTCCATGAAGTGGAGGATCTGTTCGCGCAGGTTCTCCCCGTCGAGGACGCGGCGGCGTTCGGCGTAGATGAGGGTGCGTTGCCGGTTGAGCACCTCGTCGAACTTCAGGACGTCCTTGCGGGACTCGAAGTGCTGCTGCTCAAGCTGGGACTGGGCGGAGGCGATGGCGCGGGTGACCATCTTGTTCTCGATGGGGACGTCGTCGGGGACGTTCGCCATCGACATCACGCGCTCCACCACCTGGGCCCGGAACAGCCGCATCAGGTCGTCCCCGAGGGAGAGGTAGAAGCGGGAGGCGCCGGGGTCGCCCTGACGGCCGGAGCGGCCGCGCAGCTGGTTGTCGATGCGGCGGGACTCGTGGCGCGCGGTGCCGAGGACGTAGAGCCCGCCGAGGTCCTTGACCTCGTCGTGCTCGGCCGCGACCGACTCCTTGATGCGGTCTAGGGCCGCCCGGTGTTCGTCGGGGTTCTCCTCGGGGGTGAGGCCGCGCCGGTCGAGCTCGGCGAGCGCCATCGCCTCGGGGTTGCCGCCGAGCATGATGTCGGTGCCGCGCCCCGCCATGTTGGTGGCCACGGTGACCGCGCCCCTGCGGCCGGCCTGCGCCACGATCTGGGCCTCGCGCTCGTGGTTCTTCGCGTTGAGGACCTCGTGGCGTATGCCCCGCTGCTTCAGCCGGGCGGCGAGGGTCTCGGACTTCTCGACGGAGGTGGTGCCGACGAGGATGGGCTGGCCCTTCTCGTGCTTCTCGGCGATGTCGTCGAGGATCGCCGTGTACTTGGCCTCCACGGTCCGGTAGATCTGGTCGGGGTCGTCCTCGCGGGCGTTCGGCTGGTTGGTGGGGATCGGCACCACGTGGAGCTTGTAGATCTGGTGGAACTCGGCGGCCTCCGTCATGGCGGTGCCGGTCATCCCGCCGAGCTTCTCGTAGAGGCGGAAGAAGTTCTGGAGGGTGATGGTGGCGAGGGTCTGGTTCTCGTCCTTGACCGTCACCGCCTCCTTGGCCTCGATGGCCTGGTGCAGGCCCTCGTTGTAGCGGCGGCCGGCGAGGATGCGGCCGGTGTGCTCGTCGACGATGAGGACCTCGCCGTTCACGACGACGTAGTCCTTGTCCTTCTTGAAGTGCTCCTTGGCCTTGAGCGCGTTGTTCAGGTGCCCGATGAGGGGCGTGTGGTCGGACTCGTAGAGGCTCTCGATGCCGAGCTGGTCCTGGAGGAACTCGACTCCGCTGTCCAGGATCGCGACCGTGCGCTTCTTCGGGTCGTACTCGTAGTCGTGGGTGGCCCGCAGTTCGGCGAGGCGCTCCTTGTCCGGCGGCGAGGTGAAGTTCTCGTCCTGGACGGCGACGCCCCGCATCCGCGTGACCATCCTGGAGAACGCCTCGTACCAGTGCGTGGGCTGGTCGGCCGGCCCGGAGATGATGAGCGGGGTGCGGGCCTCGTCGATGAGGATCGAGTCGGCCTCGTCGACGATCGCGAAGTGGTGGCCGCGCTGCACGAGTTCGTCCTTCGACCAGGCCATGTTGTCGCGCAGGTAGTCGAAGCCGAACTCGGTGTTGGTGCCGTAGGTGATGTCGCAGGCGTACTGCGTGCGCCGCTCGGCCGGGGTCGACTGCGACTTGATGACGCCCACGGTCAGGCCCAGGAAGCGGTAGGCGCGGCCCATCCAGTCGGCGTCGCGCTGGGCGAGGTAGTCGTTGACCGTGACGAGATGGACTCCCTTGCCGGTCAGGGCGTTCAGGTAGACGGGCAGGGTGGCGACGAGGGTCTTACCCTCGCCGGTCTGCATCTCGGCGATGTTGCCGAGGTGGAGGGCGGCGCCGCCCATGACCTGTACGTCGAAGTGGCGCATCCCGAGGGTGCGGCGGGCGGCCTCGCGCATGGTGGCGAAGGCCTCCGGCAGCAGGTCGTCGAGGCTCTCACCGGCCTCGTACCGCTCCTGGAACTCCGGGGTGAGCGCCTGGAGTTCCTCGTCGGTGAGCTGCTCGAAGTCCTCCTCCAGAGAGCCCACCTGTTCCGCGATGCGCTGGAGTTTGCGCAGGATTCTTCCCTCGCCGGCCCGCATGATCCGGCCGGTGATGCTGTCGAGACCGAGAGCCGGCACTGGAATTACCCCCATTAGATCGCGTCCACCAGCATCCGTATGCGGCGATTGGCGCGCTGCAGAATGTGGACGCCTTGTTGGTTCGCTTTGATCACCTCGCGCAGTACGGGGTCTTTTGCGTACCCCACCGCGCCGCGGAAAAGCTGCTGGATCACGGGCCGTTCGCCCGGCCGTCCCGCGTCGAGCAGTGCGTCGACGTCCCGAAGGTCGATTCTCCGGACGGGCAGCGGGTCGAAGGAGGCCACTGACGGCCGCGGTTCCTCGTCGACCAGCGCCGGCGCGCAGTCGTTCAGCAGGGCCGCGAGCGCGTCCCGGTGTGCCTCGAAGGTCTCCGGCGCGCTCTGGCGAAGCTTGTCCGCCAGTGGCAGAACCTCATTGCGCACCGCCCGTAACGCCCGTACGAGTTCTGTGTCGTTCAGCTGTTCTCGCGCTTGCCCGCGCGCTCGCGTCAGCTGGACAGAAAATCCCTGACTGTATTCTTCCCCCACACCGTGGCGCATATTTTGTCCCCGTTCGCCATTCTGTTCATTGTTGACGCACACCTTCTGTGCGGCAAGCGGCAGAATGACGACGGGGACGGCAGTGCATTCCTGGGGAAAAGGTCAACGGATGGGGCGGTGGACGTTCTCCCTTTCGGACGGTCCGGGTGTCGCGTCGGCGATCCAGGGGCCTTCGCCGGACGGGTCGACGACTCCCTCCTCCAGCCAGGTGTAGGCGCCGCCGAGGACGCCCTTGACGACCTTGCGGTCGAGGTCGTCGGTGTTGGACCACAGACGGCCGAAGAGTTCCTCGACGCGGACCCGGGACTGGCTGCAGAAGGCGTCGGCGAGCTGGTACGCCTCGCGGCCGTGGTCCCCGGTGGTGCGCAGGAGTTCGGCGCGGACGCAGGCGGCGCTCATCGCGAAGAGTTCGGCGCCGATGTCGACGATCCGGCCGAGGAAGCCCTGCTTGGTCTCCATCCGGCCCTGCCAGCGGGACATGGCGTAGAAGGTGGACCGGGCGAGCTTGCGCGCCGACCGCTCCACGTACCGCAGGTGCCCGGAGAGGTCGACATGACCGGCCGGGTGGAAGTCCCCGTACGAGCGAGGGAGTTGGCCGGGGCCCGCGACCAGCTTCGGGAGCCACTTGGCGTAGAAGACTCCGGCGTTGGCGCCCGCCTTCGCCTTGTCCGAGAGGGACTTGTCCGGGTCGATGAGGTCACCGGCCACGGACAGGTGGGCGTCGACCGCCTCGCGGGCGATCAGCAGGTGCATGATCTCGGTCGAGCCCTCGAAGATGCGGTTGATGCGCAGGTCGCGCAGCACCTGTTCGGCGGGGACGGCCCGCTCGCCGCGGGCGGCCAGCGAGTCGGCGGTCTCGAAGCCTCGGCCGCCGCGGATCTGGACCAGCTCGTCGGCCATCAGCCAGGCCATCTCGGAGCCGTACAGCTTGGCGAGGGCGGCCTCGATGCGGATGTCGTTGCGGTTCTCGTCCGCCATCTGCGACGACAGGTCGAGTACGGCCTCCAGGGCGAAGGTCGTCGCCGCGATGAAGGAGATCTTCGCGCCCACGGCCTCGTGGAAGGCGACGGGCTTGCCCCACTGCTCGCGCACGGACGACCACTCGCGGGCGATCTTCAGGCACCACTTGCCCGCGCCGACGCACATGGCGGGCAGCGAGAGCCGTCCGGTGTTGAGCGTGGTGAGGGCGATCTTGAGACCCGCGCCCTCCGGCCCGATCCGGTTCGCGGCGGGCACCCGGACCTGGTGGAGGCGGGTGACACCGTTCTCCAGGCCGCGCAGCCCCATGAAGGCGTTGCGGTTCTCGACGGTGACGCCCTCCGAGGCGGTCTCCACGACGAACGCCGTGATGCCGCCCTTGTGGCCCTCCGACTTGGGCACCCGCGCCATCACGACGAGCAGGTCCGCGACGACGCCGTTGGTGGTCCAGAGCTTCACCCCGTCGAGGACGTAGTCGTCGCCGTCCGGCACCGCGGTGGTGGCGAGGCGCGCCGGGTCGGAGCCCACGTCCGGCTCGGTGAGCAGGAACGCGGAGATGTCCGTACGGGCGCAGCGCGGCAGGAAGATGTCCCGCTGCTCCTGCGTGCCGAAGAGCTTCAGGGGCTGCGGTACGCCGATGGACTGGTGCGCGGAGAGCAGCGCGCCGAGCGCCGGGTTCGCCGAGCCGACCAGGGCGAGCGCCTTGTTGTAGTACACCTGCGTCAGACCGAGACCGCCGTACTTGGTGTCGATCTTCATGCCGAGGGCGCCGAGCTCCTTGAGCCCGTTGATCGTCTCGTCCGGGATCCGCGCCTCCCGCTCGATGAGGGCCGAGTCGACCTTCGTCTCGCAGAAGTCGCGCAGCTTGGTGAGGAACTCCTCGCCGCGCTGCACGTCCTCGTCGGGCGGCATCGGGTGCGGATGGATCAGATCGAGCCGGAAGCGGCCGAGGAACAGCTCCTTGGCGAAGCTGGGCTTGCGCCAGTCCTGCTCCCGTGCGGCCTCGGCGACCTGCCGGGCTTCACGTTCGCTGACAGCGGGCTGGTGGGGTGTTGCGGACAAGAGGCTCACCTCGCCGCGAATAGGGATCTTGGTCCGGTACGGTTACCGACCGGTTCTACTCGATCGTATGTACCCGATTCCGGACCCACCCACCACCCCTCACGCGCCGTTCGGCCCAACCCGACGCACACAAGAGCGAACCCACCCACTCAGAGCGACTCGGGGCCCCGGGGGGATAGTGGGGGGCGAAGCCTCCCCACTGAGGGGCGCGGGGAACTGCGCGACAAGCCCCCACTCACCCGCACCCGCCACCCCACCGAACCCCCCACCCCCAAAGGCGCCCCAAAAAACCGACGGAGTCGAAGCGCTTCGACAACCTATGGACACCCACCCGCCGTCAAGCTACTGTCGAGCCACCCTCACTCGCCCCTTGTCCACAACGCGCACTGTCGAAGCGCTTCACACAACGCTTGGAGAGCTGGATGGTCACCCT
The DNA here is from genome assembly GCF_027270795.1 of Streptomyces sp. ActVer. NCBI lineage: Bacteria > Bacillati > Actinomycetota > Actinomycetes > Kitasatosporales > Streptomycetaceae > Streptomyces > Streptomyces sp. ActVer. The sequence goes on along the minus strand of NZ_JAPWHT010000037.1, from coordinate 24,014 downwards.
CGCCGAGGTCGCCCAGCACGCCGGAGTCTCGGCGAGCACGGTGAGCTATGTCCTCAGCGGCAAGCGGTCCATCTCCGCGGGTACCCGCGAGCGGGTCGAGCAGAGCATCCAGCAGCTCGGGTACCACCCCAACGCGGGAGCCCGCGCACTGGCAAGCAGCCGGTCAAACATCATCGCGCTGATGATCCCGCTCCGTACGGACATGTACGTACCCGTGATGATGGAGATCGCCATCGCCGTGGCGACCTCGGCCCGCACCCACGGGTACGACGTGCTGCTGCTGACCGGTGAGGAGGGTCCCGACGCCGTGCGCCGGGTCACCGGCAGCGGGCTCGCCGACGCGATGATCCTGATGGACGTCGAGCTCGACGACGAGCGGCTGCCGCTGCTGCGCGCTGGGGGCACCCCCGGTCGAGCGAAGTCGAGACTGGGGGAGGACCAGCCGTCCGTCCTCATCGGTCTGCCCGCCGACACCAGCGGCCTGACCTGCGTCGATCTCGACTTCGGCGCCACGGGCGCGCTGTGCGCCGAGCATCTCGCGATGCTCGGTCACCGTGACATCGCTGTCATCGGCGAGGCGCCCGCGGTCTACGAACGGCACACGGGCTTCGCCGAGCGCACCCTCGACGGACTCCGGTCCCGGTCACGGGAGTTGGGCGTGCGCGTGCTGCACCGCCCGTGCGAGGGCGGCTACGACGCGATGTCGCTGACCCTGTCCCGGATCTTCGACGAGCGCCCGGGCACCACGGGCTTCGTCGTGCAGAACGAGTCCGCGGTCGAACCGCTGCTCGCGCTCCTGCGCCAGCAGGGCCGGGCCATCCCCGAGGACGTGTCGGTGATCGCGATCTGCCCGGACCAGGTCGCCACCCAGGCCTCGGTGCGGCTGACCTCGGTCGCCATCCCCGCGCAGGAGATGGGCCGGCATGCCGTGGAGCATCTGATCGCCAAGCTCGAAGGGCACGGCAAGGACGAAGTCGTGCTTCTCGCACCCGAGTTGACGGTACGGGCGAGCACTGGCCCGGCCGCTTCCTGAACCAACCGCCCAACCACCCCGCGCCTCACGGGCGTTGGGGCATCCCAACCTGTCCCGGTCCGCCGGAGCCGCGTCACCGGGTCCTGTCGCCACTCCTTCCTTCAGGAGCACCCCACGTGAATCAGCCTGCCGAAAACCAGCCCGGACAGCCCGGACAGCCCGGACAGCCCGGACAGCCCGGTCAGCCCGGCCAGGGGTCCGCCAGCCTCGCCCAGTCCTCCCCCACCGTCGGCACGTTCCGCGAGCGCGACGGCGCCCTGGAGTGGAGCGGCCGCCAGGAGACCGTACGCATCGAGCCGTGGGGCCCCGACGCGGTCCGGGTCCGGGCCAGGCTCGGCGGGCCGGTCCTGGAAGGCCTGCCGGGCGCGCTGCTCGACGAGGCGCCCGCGACCGAGGCCTCCGTCAAGATCGAGGACGGGCGCGGGCAGTTGACCGTCGGCGCGCTGACCGTCGAGGTCGACGCCGAGGGCCTCGTCCGCTTCGTCCGCACCGACGACTCCGCGGAACTCCTCACCGAGGAGCGCGCCCACTTCTGGTGGCCGGGACCGCGCCTCTACACCCCGGTCGGCAACGGCCACCACCGGCTGGAGCAGCGCTTCGCGGCGTACGAGGGCGAGAAACTGTACGGCCTGGGCCAGCACCAGCACGGGCTGCTCGACCAGAAGGGCGCCGTCCTCGACCTGGTCCAGCGCAACGCCGAGGTGACCATCCCGGTGCTCACCTCCAGCCGCGGCTACACCCTGCTGTGGAACAGCCCGGCCATCGGACGCGTCGAGCTCGCGGGCAACGGCACACGCTGGGTGGCGGACTCGGCCCGGCAGATCGACTACTGGATCACCGCAGGGCAGCCGGCCGACGCGCAGCGCCGCTACAGCGCGGTGACCGGCCGTACGCCGATGCTGCCCGAGTGGGCCGCCGGCTTCTGGCAGTGCAAGCTGCGCTACCGCACCCAGGACGAACTCCTCGGCGTGGCAAGGGAGTACAAGCGCCGAGGCCTGCCCATCGACGCCATCGTCTGCGACTTCTTCCACTGGACGCACCTGGGCGAGTGGAAGTTCGACCCGGCGGAGTGGCCCGACCCGGCCGCGATGCAGCGGGAGCTGGAGGAGCTCGGCATCAAGCTGGTCGTGTCCGTCTGGCCGTCCGTCTCCCCGCTCTCCGAGAACCATCAACTCATGGAGCAGCGCGGCTACTTCATCGGCACGCAGTACGGCCCGATGGCGCACGCCGACTGGCCGGACAAGGAGGTCGCCTCCACGGTCCAGGTCGCCTTCTACGACGCGACGAACCCCGAGGCGCGCGACTTCATGTGGTCGCGGATCAAGGAGAACTACCTGGAGCCGTACGGGATCACGGCCTTCTGGCTCGACGCCTGCGAGCCGGAGCTGAAGCCGGGCTTCCAGGAGAACCTGCGCTACTGGGCGGGCCCGGGCCTCGAAGTCGGCAACATGTACCCGAGCGAGAACGCCCGCACCTTCTACGAGGGCATGCTCGCGGCCGGCGAGAGCGAGATCGTCACCCTCAACCGCTCGGCGTGGGCGGGCAGTCAGCGCTACGGCGCCGCCCTGTGGTCCGGTGACATCGGCACGGACTTCGCGACGCTGCGCCGCCAGATCGCGGCGGGCCTCAACACGTCGCTGTCCGGCATCCCCTGGTGGAACACCGACATCGGCGGCTTCCACGGCGGCGACCCGGACGACCCGGCGTACCGCGAGGTCATGATCCGCTGGTTCCAGTTCGGCGCGCTCTCCCCGCTGATGCGGCTGCACGGTTTCCGGGACCCGGGCATGCCGCTCGGCCCGGACATGACCGGCGGCCCGAACGAGGTCTGGTCGTACGGCGAGGAGGCCGCCACGATCATGGAGAAGTACCTCCGGCTGCGTGAGCGCCTGAAGCCGTACGTGCTCGACGTGATGCGGGCCGCGCACGAGGAGGGGCTGCCGGTGATGCGGCCGCTGTTCCTGGAGTTCCCGGACGACCAGGCGACCTGGTCGGTGGCGGACTCCTATCTCTTCGGCCCGGATCTGCTGGTCGCGCCCGTCCTGACGGCGGGGGCGAGCGTGCGGACGGCCTATCTCCCGGCCGGGGCGCGATGGACGGACGCCTGGACGGGAACCTCGTACGAGGGCGGTACGAGCGTCACGGTGGACGCCCCGCTGGACCGGATACCGCTCTTCCTGCGGGACGGGGCGGCTCTCCCGGTCGCCGAGTGACAGCCCGCCCTCTCAAGGGAGTTGAGAGGCGATATCGAGGGAGCTTCTCAAGAGAGCTGAGGCGCGACCTCGGCCGCCAGCAGGTCCAGGTGGTCGAGGTCGGAGAGGTCGCGCAGGCGTACGTACACGCGGGAGGCCCCGAGGCCGGCGTACTGGCCGAGCACGTCGACGATCTTCCCCGGGGGGCCGTGCACCGGTTCCTCCGGGGGGAGGCGGGACGGCTCGTGCAGCAGGGCGAGGCGGGTGTCCATCTCGGATTCGGTGCGGCCCGAGGCGATGCCGAGGCACACCGAGAGGATCAGGGGAGGTCCGCCGGCCGCCTCCCTGGCGGCCCGCGCGCCCGCGAACAGGTCGGCGCTCTGCTCGGGCGAGGTGAAGGGCAGGTTGAACTCGTCGGCGTACCGGGCGGCCAGGCTCGGTGTGCGGCGGGGGCCGCGGCCGCCCACGATGATCGGCACTCCCGGCCGCTGGACGGGCTTCGGCAGCGCGGGCGAGTCGGTCAGGCGGTAGTGGCGGCCCTCGTACGAGAAGCGTTCGCCGGGCGGGGTGGCCCAGAGGCCGGTGACGACCTGGAGCTGTTCCTCCATCCGCTCGAAGCGTTCGGCGGGTGGCGGGAACGGAATGCCGTACGCGCTGTGGTCGAGGGCGAACCAGCCGGCGCCCAGGCCGAGTTCGACCCTGCCGCCGCTCATCGCGTCGACCTGGGCGGCGGTGACCGCGAGCGGGCCGGGGTGCCGGAAGGTGGCCGAGGTCATGAGGGTGCCGAGCCGGATCCGCGAGGTCTCGCGGGCCAGACCGGCGAGGGTGGTCCAGGCGTCGGTGGGTCCAGGCAGGGCGTCGGTGTAGTGCATCGGGTGGTAGTGGTCGGCGACGAAGAAGCCCTCGAAGCCGCACTCCTCCGCGTGCTGGGCAGCCCGCATGAGTTCGTCGTAGGTGGCCCCGTGGTACGGCTCGGTGAACAGGCGCAGCTCCATCTCCCCGCTCACACTCCCGTCATGTGGCTGGCCAGCAGCAGGTCGTGCAACTCGGCGCGGCAGCGGGCGAGTTCGGTGGCGTGTGCGTCGTGGCCCAGTGAGCGGGGCCGGGGTACGGGGACGTCGAGGACCGTACGGACCTGGCCGGGGCGCGGGCTGAGAACGACGACACGGTCGGCGAGCAGGACCGCCTCCTCGATGGAGTGGGTGACGAGGACGACCGTGGCGGCGTACTCCATGTGCACGCGCTGCAGCACCTCGCACAACTCCTCGCGGGTCAGGGCGTCCAGGGCCGAGAAGGGCTCGTCCATCAGCATCACGCGCGGCCGCTGGATCAGTGAACGGCACAGCGCCACGCGTTGCTGCATGCCGCCGGACAACTCGTGCGGCAGACGTTTGTGGAAGGGGGCGTCCAGGCCGACGGTGGACAGCAACTGCCGGGCTGCTTCCCGGTGTTCGGGGCGTGGCCGGCCGTGGACCTGGATGGGCAGCAGGACGTTGTCGAGCACCGACCGCCAGGGGAGCAGGGCCGGGCGCTGGAAGAGGATGGCGACGTCCCGGCGCGGTTCCCGCACGGGCTCGTCCGCGATCCGCACCTCACCGGAGGAGGCGGGAAGCAGTCCGGCGATCACCCTAAGCAGGGTGGACTTGCCACAGCCGGAGCGGCCCAGGACCGCCACGAACTCACCGTCCCCGACGTCCAGTTCGATGCCGCGCAGGGCCTCCACGGTCCCTCTGCGGCCGTTGAAGCTCTTCGACACGCCGCGCACTCGGATCACGGGCTGCCCTCCATCACCGGTTCACCTTGAGCGGTAGCGGTACGGCCGAGAATAGGGCGGCGCAATCCGTGATCAACCACCTCGGTCGATGTTTGTTACATGACAACCAGGTCTGCGGTATCGACAACTTCCGCCTCAACAGCTCCACTTGAGAGCCATGAGACGGAATACGCGGCTACCCGTCGCGCTCCTGGCTGTCCTGCTGACGGCGGCACTCTCCACGTCCTGCGGCTCCGACGACGACAACGACGGCAAGGCCGGATCCTCCGGCGGTTCCGCGCCCGACAAGGTCACCTACATCACCGGTTTCGGCACCTTCGGGCGCGAGGCGTACGCCTATGTCGCCCAGGACAAGGGCTACTTCAGCGACGCGGGCGTTTCGGTCACCATCCAGCCTGGGCAGGGCAGCGCCATCAGCCTGGCCGCGCTGGCCGGCGGGCGGGCACAGTTCGCGCCCGTCGACCTCAGCAGCACGATCATGCAGGTCGGCGGCGGCAAGGTGTCCGGTGTGACGGCGGTCGCGGCCGTCCACCAGACCACGGACGCCGCCGTGATGGCGGTGGCCGACAGCGGCATCAGCAAGCCCGCGGACCTGGAGGGCAAGAAGATCGCGGACCCGGCCGGTTCGGTCATCGGGGCCCTCTTCCCGGCGTACGCGAAACTCGCCGGATTCGACGCCGACAAGGTCGACTTCGTCAACCTCGAACCCCAGCAGCTCGGGGTCAACCTCGCGGCCGGCAAGGTCGACGCGGTCGGCCAGTACCGGGTGGGCCGCCCGAACATCGAGAACGCCGTCAGGGGCAAGGAGGTCGTGGTCCTGCCGTTCGGCAAGTTCCTGACCGAGAGCTACGGCTCGGCCGTCACGACCACCACGAAGATCGCCGAGGAGGACCCGGACCTGGTCAGACGCTTCACATCGGCGCTGCTCAAGGGCATGCGCTACGCGATCGACCATCCGGAGGAGGCGGCCTCGGTGCTGGCGAAGAAGCACCCCACCGTCAACGAGAAGGCCGCCGCCGCGGAGATCGAGCTGCTCGGCGAGGCCGTACAGCCCAAGAAGGAAGGGGCGCCGATCGGCACGATGGACCGGGAGCGGGTGGCCGGGGCGATCAAGGCGCTGGTGGACGCCGGGGCGGTCAAGTCCGGTCCGACGCCCGAGCAGCTGGTCTCCTTCGATCTGGTGCCGAAGTCCTGAAGTGCTCAGGCGGGTGATGGAGTTCGGCTGGCCCGTGCTCGGGCTGGCCGCCGCGATCGGTGCCTGGGCACTCGCCGTGGTCGTGTTCGACGTACCGGAGATCGTCCTGCCGTCACCCGCCGACGTGCTGGACGCCTTCCTCCGCGTGCCCGGCTATCTGCTGGGCGAGGCGGTCACCACGCTCGTCGTCATCGTGCTGGGCTTCGCGCTGGCCGTGGCTGCGGGACTGGTGATCGGGGTGGCGATCGCGGCTTCGCGGATCGTGGAGCTGATGTTCTCGCCGCTCCTGGTGGCGTTCAACGCGGTGCCCAAGGTGGCGCTGGCCCCGCTGCTCGTGGTGTGGATGGGGTTCGGGCAGCAGCCGAAGGTCGTCATGGCGCTGCTCGTCTGCTTCTTCCCCGTCGTGCTGTCGGTGGCGGGCGGGCTCACCTCGACACCGGTCGAACTCGTCGAGCTGGCACGGTCGTTGCGCGCGTCGCGCACCCAGACGTTCCTCCGGTTCCGCTTCCCGAGCGCGCTGCCGCAGATCTTCGTGGGGCTGAAGGTCGCCATGCCGTTGTCGGCCGTCGGCGCGGTCATCGGCGAGTTCAGCGCAGGCGACGAGGGGCTCGGCTTCGTCGTCGTACAGTCCGGGGCGAACTCCGACACCGCCCTGGCGTTCGCCGCGATCGCCCTGCTCGGCGCGATGAGCGTGGCGCTGTTCTACGCGCTCGTGCTCGCGGAGCGGATGCTGCTGCCGTGGGTGAGGGAGACGACGTCGCAGCGGTAGCCGCAGAGATGGGCGCAGCCCGGGGCCGGCCCCGCGTGGGGGACGGCGCCGACCCGGGCGTACGGTCACCTGCCGGTGACGGTGGCGGTACCGATGGCGGTGGGGCTCAACTGCTGGAGACGGTCAGGTTGTTGGTGGCGAAGTCCAGGCCGCCGGACGACGAGGTGATCTCGAAGCCGAACTGCACGTCGCCGATGGTCTCGTTGCCCATCCAGCCCTTGGTGTCCTTGATCCACTTGAGGATCGGCAGGACGTTGACGGTCCCGGAGTTCGAGTCCGAGGTGCGCAGGAACGAGAAGACCTCGTTGGCACCGTTGTTGCCCTTGTAGACGGTCCAGGTGTGGCCGCCGAGGGTGACATTGCCCTGGGAGGTGCCGAGCGGACCGACGGCTCCGTTGTAGTTGACCCAGAGCATGATCTCGTAGTCGTAGTCGGTGTCCCAGATGTCGTACGAGGTGTTGTACGCGCCCGAGGACGGCACGGTGACGTTGTAGCTGCTGCTGAGCGAACCGAGCGAGGTGATCGTCTTGTTGACCACCTTCTTGGAGTTCGGGTACGACTTGATGCCGCCGGTGTTGGGGTGGTTGGCCCAAACGCCCCAGTTGGTACCGGAGTTGGCCCAGATGCACTGGCTGCCGGCGCCGGAGCCCCAGATGTTGTTGTAGAGCGTGTAGCCGTTGAGGCCGGTGTTGCCCCACTGGTCGCAGGAGTTCCAGACGGCCGCCGAGGCGGGCGCGGAGGCGAGGCCGATGGTGGCGCCGAGCGCGAGCGCGGGGGCCAGGAGTGCTTTGGCGATCCGGCCAAGGGTGCGGGTGCGTGCTGCCATGGGAATCCTTTCCTTGTGGTAATTTCCTTTTGTCCTGCAAGGGATCGGTTCGGGCTGGACCGCGACCTCCGGGTTGGAAGCCCCCCTGTTTGTCAGGGGGAGCGGAGTCACGGTGTCCCTTCCATGGATGAAGGGGCGAAGGGAAAAGCGGGAAGGCACCACGTCCCCAATCTGAGGACGTGGTCTTCTCCGGCGACCAGGTCGAGCGGTCGCGCTCCGGAGGAAGTCCTGAGATCAATGCGCTGGGTGCGGGCGGGGCGGATGACGGCCGTGTACTCCCGGGGGCCCCACGTCAGGTCGACCTCGGCGCCGAACCGGGTGCGGATACCGCGCAGTCGGCCCATCGGGGACGCCGCGGGGAGCGCCGGGAAGAGGACCAGCCGGTCCGGGCTCGACTGGATCAGCGACTCGATGATCACGGCGGGGAGGGTGTGGGCGGCGTCCGCGTTGTAGACGTCGCGGCGGGGGTAGTGCGCGCTCATGAGGGAGGCGTGGAAGAAGTCGCCCTCCAGCACCTGGCCGAGCGCGTGCGCGACCCGTTCGCCGTCGCGCAGGCGGGCCGCGACCAACGCGTGGTGCAGATGGCCGTGCGCGGATTCGTTCTCGGCGCCCCTCAGTTCGAGCGCCCGGTGCGCGGCGGCCGCGAGATCCGGGGTGTCGTACGGGTTGATCTCGTCGAGCGGCCACACGCCGTACAGATGGCTGAGGTGCCGGTGGTCGTACGTGTCGTCGAGGCCGGGCCACGCCCACTCGGCGAGCGCTCCGTCGTCGTTGACGCGGTGCGGGGGCAGCCGCTCGGCGAGCGCCCGCCGGCGGTCGGCGTCAGGCCCCGGGTGGTACGCGGCCGCCGTGAGCAGGGCGTGCCGGGCCGCGGAGAGGTCCATGGCGGCGTTGATCGCGCCCCAGCTCGCGTTCGCCGGGCGGTTCTCGGGCGAGTAGGAGGGGACGACGACGAGTCGGCCGTGTTCGTCGGTCCGGGTGAGGAAGTCCTCGTAGAACAGGGCGAGTTCGGCGAGCGCCTCCTTCAGCCGGGGGTCGCGCTCTCCGCGTGCCTCGTCATGGTCGACGAGCGGTTTGAGCAGCCAGTCGGCGCCCGCCGTCCACAGGTGCAGCGGGTATTCGCGGCTGAAGTGGTACGTGTGCCCGGACTCGCCGTCCGTGTGCGGTGGGGCGACGATGCCTCGGGCGCCGAAGACGGCCCGGGCGTTGTCCCGCCAGTGCGGCAACTGGCCGTGTACCAGGGCCGCGTGGGCCTCGACGACCTCGGGCAGCGCGCCCGCGACGGCCGACGCGGTCTGCAGATTGAGGTTGGCGTCCGTGGTGAACGCCCCGGACCACGCCGTGTCCCAGTCGCCTGTCCACAGCCCCGTGAGCCTCGGCGGGAGCATCCCGGCGGCGGACAGCAGGTGGTAGCGGCCGGCCGCGAAGAGCCGTTCGAGCAGAGCCGGGCTCTTGGGCTGCTTGAGCAACTCCGAGCCGGGCAGCGCGCGTTCGGCGTCCTCGGCGTCCAGCGCGAGGGAGACGCGGCGGTACGCGGTGCGGTGGAGGTCCAGATGACGCTCCAGGAGGCTGCCGTACGGCCCCTCGCCGCCGTCCGGCAACAGATCGCGCAGGGCCTGCGTCTCCGCCACCGTGTCCAGCTCCCCGGTGTGCCGCCGCACCCGGGTCAGCAGCAGGACCGACTCGGCCCCGGCCACGCGGAAGCCGGGCGGGGTCAGGGTCGTACGGCCGCCGGTGACGACCGCCAGCGTCACTCCGGTGTACGCGCGGTCGCTGCCGGGGTAGCGGGCGCTCAGGGTGAGCACGGCGCCCTCCGGGGTGAGGATCACCCCGTCGCTGACCCCGGGCCCCTCGGGGGCGCCGGGGAGCCGGTGGTCCAGCCCGATGTCCGCGGTGAGGCCGGGCGAGGTCACGTGCTGGACGATCACGTCGTCCGCGCGCGAGACGAAGACGCGGCTGCTCCAGCCCGTGCAGGCCGCCTCGGCGACGCCCGTGGTGAAGTCGACCGAACGGCGGTAGCCGCGCTCCCCGTCGGCCGGCCGGCGCAGCCACACCTGGAAGGCGGGATGGAAGGGCTGCACCCACTGCAGCGGACGCCCGTCGGTGAAGTCCTCGGCCGCGGTCAGGTCCCCGGCGAGCAACCGGTCCTGGAGCTGCGGCAGTTGGGCAGCCAGTTCCGGAGGTCTGGCGTGTTCGCCGCCGTTGGGGCGGACCAGGGTGTGGTGCGTGACGATCACACGGTCGTCGTTCGGATCACCGAACACCATGGCGCCGTGACGGCCGTTGCCGCTGAGGAAGGCGTCCTCCCAGCGGGCGGCCGGGCGCGGCTCCCAGGTGCCGTGCGGCGAGGGCGCGGGTGCGGGTGCGGGTGCGGGTGCGGGTGCGGGTGCACCCGATGCTTCGGCGCTCACGGTGAGAGCACCGCCGCTCCGAGCCGCGCCAACTCCACTGATCCCGTGACCTGTTGCCCGGTGAGCAGGTCACGATACGTCCCGGGCACCCGCACGGTGACCGTCTCGCGCCCGTGGTTGAGCACGAAGAGCAGGTCTCCCCGGCGGACGGCCTCGACCTGCGGAGGCAGCCCGTCGAGCACCGGCCGCACGCCCGCGCCGGACGCCACGCCCGCCAACAGCTCGCGCAGCGCGGCGGGTTCGGGCAGCGTGGAGACGTACCAGGCACGCTCCTTGCGCAACACCGCCGGGAGGCCGTCGAGTTCGCCGCCCTTGTAGCGGGCCTCCGCGACCGCGCCCGCCTCGGCCTCGATCTCCTCGGACCACAAGGTGCCCCGGAAGCCGTCGCATTCGGCGGTCTCATCCGCGTCGAGCGGCCACCACTCGTGCAGGGTGCGGATGCCGAAGAGCTCCCGCAACCGCTCGTCCATGCCGCCGGGCCGTACCCGGTCGTCCTCGTCGGCGACACCGGTGAGGAAGCCGCTGACGAGGGTGCCGCCGCTTCGTACGTACGCGACGAGGTTGTCGATCGCCGCGTCGGTGAGCAGGTAGAGCTGGGGCACGACGACCAGCCGGTAGGCGGACAGGTCGTGCTCCGGGTGCGCGAAGTCCGTGGTGACGTGGGCCTCCCACAGTGCGCGGTGCCAGGCGCGCACGACCTGCGGATGGTCGACCTCGGAGGAGGGGCGGCCCTCCTGCGCACCGGCCCACCACGCGTTCCATTCGTGAAGAATCGCGACGTCCGACACGGAGTGACTGCCCGTCACCTCCTCCCCGATACGGGCGAGTTCGTCGCCGAGCTGCTTGACCTCCTGGTAGGTACGGCCCTGCTCCCCCGCGTGACTGACCATGCCGGAGTGGAACTTCTCCGCGCCCTGCCTCGACTGCCGCCACTGGAAGTAGCAGACGGCGTCGGCGCCCCGGGCGACGGCCTGGAGGGACCACAGGCGGTTGAGGCCGCGCGGCTTGGGGTGGTTGACGCCCCGCCAGTTCACGGGCCCCGCGGCCTGCTCCATCAGCATCCACGGTCCGCGGGCCTGGGAACGCGTCATGTCCTGGATGAGCGCGCCGTTCTGGGCGCCGAAGGGGTCGCGCGGGTCGGGATAGATGTCGACGGAGACGACGTCCTCCTCCCCCGCCCACTTCCAGGCGTCCTGGCCGACCCACATCGGCATGAAGTTGGTGGTCACCGGGATGTGCGGGGAGTGCCGGCGGACGATGTCCCGCTCGGCGACGTAACACTCCAGGAGCATGTCGGAGGTGTAGCGCTTGAAGTCCAGCACCTGGCCGGGGTTCTTCATGTAGTGGGCGTGCCTCGGCGGCAGGACCTCCTCCCAGTCGCCGTAGCCCTGGCTCCAGAAGGCCGTTCCCCAGGCGGCGTTGAGGGCGTCGAGCGTGCCGTACTTGTCCCGGAGCCAGCGGCGGAAGGTGGCGGCGGCCCCGTCGCCCCAGTCGTAGGTGCAGTACTCGTTGTTGATGTGCCACATCGTCAGCGCGGGGTGGCTGCCGTAGCGGGCGGCCAGGTCCTCGGTGATCGCTGCGGCGTAGCGGCGGTAGGTGGCGCTGGAGTGCGAGAAGTGCTGGCGGCCGCCCCACCACTCGGTGCGGCCGTCCTCGTCGCGGGGCAGGGTGTCCGGGTGGAGGCGGCCCATCCAGGGCGGGGGCGAGGTGGTGGGCGTGGCGAGGACGACCCCGATGCCGTTCTCGTGCATCAGGTCCATCAGCCGGTCCAGCCAGCCGAACTCCCGCTCCCCCGGCCGCGGTTCGAGCTTCGCCCACGAGAAGACGCCGAGCGTGACGGAGTTGACGCCGGCCGCCTTCATGAGGCGTACGTCCTCGTGCCAGGTCTCCTCGGGCCACTGCTCGGGGTTGTAGTCGCCGCCGAAGAGGATGCGGCCGCGGGTGGCGTCGGCGAGGCCGGGACGGGCCTGGATCCGGTCGGTCATCGGACGGGCTCCCCGTACTGGATGCCGCGCCCGTTGGTCGCCAGGTACACCCTGCCGTACACGCGCGGGTCACCGACGACGACCTCGCCGGTCCAGCCCCACTGGTGGGCGTCGTCGTTGATCCGCGTCCAGGTCTTCGCCTCGTCGTCGGAGCGGTAGACGGCGGTGATCGTGTCCGTAGAGCCGACCTGGTAGATCGCGGGATAGTCGGCGCCGTCGGCGGCCTTGCCGAAACCGAGCGTGTACGAGGCCCAGCAGCTGGCCGCCTTCGAGAAGCTCGCCCCGCCGTCGGTGGACCGGTAGAGCCCGTTCCCTTTGGCGGAGAGCCACAGGTCACCGCTCCGCCCGGGTGCGGCGACGAGCTTGAACTGGGCGTCACCGGAAGGCAGTCCGCCCGCACGGGCCGTGAACGAACGGCCACTGTCAGTGCTGGCGAGTAGCGTTCCTGTGTCGGTGTCGTATGCGTAGAAGAGCGTCGGGTCGGCCGGGTCGGCGACCGGCGTGGCGCCCTTCGGGAAGGAGGAGATCTCGGACCAGGTCGTGCCGTTGTCGGTGGACCGGTGGGCTGCGTACTTCGTGCCGTCCCAGTGCACGAAGGACCACAGCAGCGCGCTGCCGTCGGCGTTGGTGGCGATCGGCCCCGGTGCGTTCTTGGCGATGTCGGGCTGGGCCTCGAAGGGCGCCCAGGTCTGGCCTCCGTCGTTCGAGTAGGCGCCGTTGCCGTTGTCGCCCCAGCCCGCCCGGACCACGTACGACGGCCTGGCCGCGGCCTGCGCGAGTCCCGTCGCCGACCCGAACACGGGGTTCGTCGCCATGCCGCGCGCCGGCGACGCCGTGAGCCGCTCGTGGTACATGACGCCGATGTCCCCGAACCCGCTCAGCAGGTGCGCCTCCCCGACCGGGGGCGAGATCAGCTGGCGCACGGCCGTCTCCTCCAGACCCCGGATCTGCGGCGCCCAGCGCTTCAGATCACGGGTCCCGTAGAGCGTCGCCCCGGTCCCGTACACGATGTGCTTCGAGTCGTACGGGTCCACGGCCAGCGCCTGGATCCACCAGCCGAACTTCGGCTTGTCGTCGCCCCACTTGAGGTAAGGAGTCTCGGACACGTCGAAGACGGCAGCGTCCTTGAGGGACGTCCAGGTACGGCCGCCGTTCGTGGTGCGGTAGACGGTGTCGACGTCGGCCCAGCGGTTGTTGGTGGAGACGACGAGGGTGCCCGGGCGGCGGGCGTCCACGGCGACCCCGCCGTAGCCGAAGGTGTCGGCGGACCCTCCCCCACTACTGAACGTGTGGGCGGTGCCCCCATCGGTGGTGCCGCCGGGCTTCACCGGGGTCACCTCGGCCCACTTGCCGGTCGCGGTGCGCAGCTTGTGCACGCTCCCGTCGGACTGGCCGTTGGGTCCCGGTGCGTTGGCGTAGGTCACGTACAGCTCGCGGGTGTGCGTGTCGTACGCGGCACGAATCGGCACCTTGGCAGCGGTACCGGACGGCTGCCCGGGAACGGCCTCCCACGCCGTCCCGTCGGCCGTGCGGTACAGGTTCGCCGTGCCCGAGGTGCCGTCGCCGTCGCCCCACCCGGCGTAGACGGCCCGTCCGACGGCGACGAGGAACACGACGCCCTGCCCGGAGGCGCTCGCCTTCGCCGGAAAGCCACTCGCCGCCGCCCAAGTGGCCCCACGGTCGGTGGACTTCAGCAACCCGTCGTGCCGCGTCCCCAGCCACAGCGTGTCACTGTCCCGCGGATCGACCAGCAGCCGCTCCCCCGCACCCCGCCCGTCCTCGTTGGCCCCGAGCTTCACATCGAGGTCGGACCGGCTCCAGGTCGCGCCCCGGTCCTCGGACCGCAGCACGGCACCGTTCCCGGCCCACGACTGCGCGTACGTACCGAGGGCGAGGTAGACCCGCCCGGGATGCGCGGGGTCGACGGCGATCGCCTCCACACCGAGCAGGTTCCAGTCGTCCCACCCGAGGTGATCGGTGAGCGGGGTCCAACGGCCGGCGCGGTCGTCCCAGCGGTAGGCGCCGCCGATGTCGGTACGGGCGTAGGCGAGACCGCGTACGGAGGGGTGGAACAACACCCCGGTGACGAACCCGGTCCCGCCGATGACGACATTGCGCCACCGGTAGGCGGGGCGGTCCGCCACCGGGGCGGCGGCCGCCGCTGGGCTGACGGTCGCCCCGGAGACAGCGGTGGCGGCCACGGTGGCAGCGGTCCCGGCAAGGACGGCGCGTCTGCTCAGGCGGGGCGTGCGCATGACATACCTCGTTCCAGGAAAAGGGGAACTTCGAAATGAGGAGTGGACGGGCTCGGTCAAGGGGCGCGGGGAACTGCGCGACCAGCCACAACCAACCCGCAGCCGACAAACAACCCAACAGTTCCGAGCCAAGCCAGAAGGGGGACGCCAGTCACCCCTTGACCGCGCCGGTCAGCATGCCCTTCTTGAAATGCCGCTGCACAAAAGGCGAAAGAATCGCAACCGGCAGCAACGCCATCACCATCACGGCCATCTGAATGGCAAGGGACGACAACTGCCCGGTGTTGACCTGGGTCGCGAGCCCCACCGGCCGTTCCTGCTTCTGCACGAGCTGGATCATGACGTTCTGCAATGGCATCATGTCCTGATCGGTCAGGTAGATGGACGCGTTGAACCACGCACTCCAATAACCCACCGCATAGAACAGCGAAATCACCGCGATGACCGCCCGCGACAACGGCATCACGATCTTCCACAGAATGCGCCAGTCACCGGCCCCGTCGATCCGCGCGCTGTCGATGAGTTCGGACGAGATGCCCATGAAGAAGGACCGCAGCACAAGAATGTTGAAGACGCTCACGGCACTGGGCAGGATCAGCGCCAGATAGGTGTCGGTGAGACCGAGCGCCTGCACCAGCAGATAGGTCGGAATGAGCCCCGCACCGAAGAACATCGTGGCCAGCAGCGTCATCAGGATCCACCGGTGCCCGAGCGACCCGCTCCGCGAGAGCCCGTACGCGCACAGCACCGACACCGCCATGCTGAACACCGTGCCGACGAGGGTGACGCCGAGGCTGACGAGTGCCGCGCGCTGCACCTGGCCTCCGCTGAGCAGCTCCTGGTAGGCGATGAACGTGATGCCCTTGGGGATCACGACCAGGCCGCCCGCCTCGTCGATGGTCTTCTTCGACTGGAGGCTGGTGACGATGACGATCCACAGGGGGAAGAGGATCGCGAGGCCCGCGACGGTGAGGACCAGGCCCTTGGAGGCGAGGCCGACCTGGCTGGGCTTCTCCTCCCAGGGCGGCCGGGGCGGGGCCGCCCAACGGCTCGGTCCCCGGTCGCGCTTCACGTCGGCCTCGGCCGGTTTGTCGATGAGAGCGGTCACTTCTTGTACACCCCCTGCTCGCCCATGAGATGAGCGACCTTGTTGGCCACGAGGACGAGGGTCAGACCGACGATGCCCTTGATCAGCCCGGCGGCGGCCGCGTAACTGAAGTCCTGGTTGCGGATGCCGTTCCACCACACATAGGTGTCGAGGACCTCGGATGCGTCGGGTCCCACCGCCTGTCTCTGAAGCAGCAGTTGCTCGAACCCGACGGTGAGGGCGTCACCGACGCGCAGCACCAGCAGCAGGGCGATCACCGGGCGCAGCGCGGGCAGCGTGATGTGCCACATGCGGCGCCAGCGGTTGGCGCCGTCCATCGCGGCGGCCTCGTACAGGTCGTTCGACACGGACGACAGCGCGGCGAGGAAGACGATGATGCCCCAGCCCGCGTCCTTCCAGACGCTCTGGAGCGTGACGAGGTACTTGAAGCTCTCCGGGTCCGTCATCAGGTCGAAGCCGGTGCTTCCGTGGTCGGCGAGCGTCTGCGCGATGATGCCGGCGCCGCCGAAGATCTGCTGGAAGACGGTGACGACGAGCACCCAGGAGAAGAAGTGCGGCAGATACATGATCGCCTGGGCCATCGCGCGCACCCGGGGCCTGAGCACGCTGTTGATGAGCAGCGCGAGCAGGATCGGGATCGGGAAGAAGAGCACGAGCTGGAGGAAGAACAGGACGAAGGTGTTCTGCACGGCGTGCCAGAACTCGGAGTCGGCGAAGACCCGGTCGAACTGCTCGAAGCCGACCCAGGGGCTCTGCAGCATGGCGACGAAGCCGTTGTCGCTCAGGTAGGGGTCGTAGTCCTGGAAGGCGACGACGTTGCCGAACACCGGTATGTAGTTGAAGACGAGGATGAGCAGGATCGCCGGCACCGTCATCAGGATGAGCGTGCGGTCGCGCCGCAGCCGGATCCGCAGACCGACCTTCCCGGAAAGCCCGTCGCCCTTGCCGGACTTCCCCGGCTTCCCGGACCCGGACTTCGCCGACGTCACCGGTCCCGCCCCGGGCGGATCCGTCGACGGATCCGCCCCGTCCTTCGTCTGCGTCTTCGCCTGGGCCCTGCCCCGGGGCACCGTGCTGTGCGACACGGCCTTCTCCTTGCCTCGGTCCGGCGTCAGTTCGCCGAGGAGCCGTTGTCGTCGAGCAGCTTCTTGTACCAGTCGCGCAGCTTGTCGCCGCCCTGCTGCTTCCAGTCGGAGACGGCCTGCTGGACGTCGCTGATCTTCTTGCGCCCTCGTACGACGTCGTCCTCCAACTGCTCGAAGTCGTCGGCGAGGTTGGACCAGCGGTTCGGCTCGGTGACGGTGAGCCCGTAGAAGGAGGACTTCTTGGTGAAGGCGCCCATCCGCTGCTGCCACTCGACCATGCCCCTGGTGACCTCGGGGAGGTCGGGGTGGGCGACGAACGGCGCCGCGTCACCGGTGTAGTCGAAGGCGCCGTTGACCTCGTTGACGCCCTTCTCGGTCTTGGTGGGCAGGCCCTTCTTCACCTCGAAGTCGGTGCCCTCGACGCCGAAGTTCGTGAGCATGAACTCCGTGGTGCCGTACGGCGCGGCACAGAAGTTGGCGATGGCGAGGAAGTCCTTGATCTGTGTCTTGGACGCCTTCTTGCTGATGAAGGTGAAGATGTTGGCGGGCTGGACCGCCCACAGGCTCGGGTCGCCGCCGTCGGGGCCGAAGATGTCGAACGCGGCCATGTCGAAGTCCGGTTTCTGGGTGAGCTGTTCGGACATCTTGCCCCACCAGGAGGAGATGTTCTGGTTGTAGACGAGCACCTCGCCCGCCGAGAACCGGTTGCCCGCGTCGCCGCCGGCCTTGCCCGACCGCGCGTCCGGGTGGACCACGTCTGCCGCGTACAGCTTCCGTGTCCATTCCAGGGCTTCGAGGTACTCGTCGGTCTCGATGCGGTTGATCAGCTTGCCGCCGTCGAGGTTCCACCACAGCGCCTTGTCGCTGCCGGACAGGACGCCGTAGATGTTGAACGACGTCCACTTCATGTCGTCGCAGGCCCAGACCTTCGACTTGGCGTCGGTGGCCTCCTTGGCCCAGGACAGGAACTCGTCCGGGCTCTTCGGGACGCTGTACCCCTTCTTCTCGAAGAGGTCCCTGCGGTAGAGGGGCGCGATGTCGGTGACGTACGACGCGGGCATCGGGATGGCGCGCAGTTGGCCGCCGAAGATGGAGCGCTGCCAGGCGTCGGTCGGGACGGCCGCGAGGTTCGGGTAGTCCTTGACCGCGTCGCCGGAGAGATACGGGCCGAGGTCGGCGAACTTGGCGTTGATGGCGCCGGGGATCTTGCCCATCAGGTTCCAGCCGGGCACGACCACCACGTCGGGGATGTCGCTGGAGGCGAGGACCGCGCCGAGCTTCGCGTCGTAGGTGACACCGTCCTGGTTCTGCCAGGTGACGTCGACGCCGATGGCCTTGTTCATGGCCTGGTAGTACGGGTTGCTCCCCGACGGAGGAGTGCCCCAGAAGGGCGCCATGACCTTGAGCCTGCCGCCGCTGCCGAGCTTCTTCGCGACCGAGGTCTTGAGGTCTGCGGTGGCTATCGCCTTGGTGAAGCCCGCGGACGAGCCGTTCTTCGCCGGGATGTCGGGGCTGACGACGTTCTGCGCCACGAAGGCCGGGAGGAGGTTCTTCGCGTCCTTCCCGGACGTGGTGCCCTCCTTGCGGCCTTCCTGCGAACCGCCGCAGGCGGCCAGCAGCGGTATCCCGCCGGCCACCGCGGCGGCAGCGACCGCCGTGGAGCCGAGGAAACTTCTCCGACTGGGAGCGGAAGTGGCGGAGTTCGGCGTCATTGCGTCAACCCTTCATGGCGCACAGCAGGACACCCGGCGGTGGGGGCCGTCGGCTGCGGTGTCTGAGTGGAACTGGCTGAGCTGAAGCGGACCTCGGAGGTATGCGCACCCTCCGGGGACGACATCTTCGACTATCGACGAGAGTCGAAGCGCTTCGATGTTGCTGCGAGGTTAAGTGAACACCTGGGGGTGCACAAGAGCCGATTCCAACATTCCTCGGAGGTATAAAGGTCTGAACCGGTCGCTTCCGGCCCTTGGGATGGCAGTGAGGATTCGGAGTTGTTGCGTCGGGGTGTCTTGACACCCAGCCCGGAGTCGAATGAGCATCGAAGCGCTTCGAAAGTCCTTCACCGTTCTCCCGCACCTTCCACAGAGGGATCCTCGCGTGACCGCTCAAACGCCGCCTTTCCGCGACTCGCAGCTGCCGTTCGCGAAGCGCATCGACGATCTTCTGTCGCGGCTCACCCTGGAGGAACGGGTCGCGATGCTGCACCAGTTCGGGCCCGCGGTGGAGCGGCTCGGCATCGCCGCGTTCCGCACCGGCCAGGAGGCGCTGCACGGGGTGGCCTGGATGGGCCCGGCGACGGTGTTCCCACAGGCGGTCGGCCTCGGCGCGACCTGGAACGACGAGCTCGTACACCGCGTCGGCGAGGCGGTCTCCGCCGAGGCCCGCGCGATGCGCTCGCGCGACGACCGTGTGGGCCTCAACGTCTGGGCGCCCACGGTCAACCTCCTGCGCCACCCCCTGTGGGGCCGCAACGAGGAGGGCTACTCGGAGGACCCGAAGCTGACCTCGGCGATCGCCACCGCCTACACCCGGGGCCTGCGCGGCGACCATCCCGCGTACTGGCGGACGGCCCCGGTCCTCAAGCACTGGCTCGCGCACAACAACGAGACGGACCGGGCGACCGCGTCGAGCTCCGTCCGCCCGCGTGTGCTGCACGAGTACGACCTGCGAGCCTTCCGCGAGACGGTCGAGGCGGGCACGGTGGCCGGCGTGATGCCCGCGTACAACCTGGTCAACGGCCGCCCCAACCATGTGTCGCCGTATCTGCGCGAGCAGCTTCGCACCTGGACGGACCAGGACCTCCTGGTCTGCTCGGACGCGGGCGCGCCCTCGAACCTGGTCGACTCCGAGCACTACTTCGACACGCACGAGGAGGCCACGGCCGCCTCCCTGGTCGCCGGCGTCGACAGTTTCACGGACCACGGCACGGACAGCTCGAAGATCGTCGAACGCCTCCAGGGAGCCCTGGACCAGGGCCTGTTGACCGAGTCCGACATCGACGCGGCGGTCCGCCGCCAGCTCGCGATCCGCTTCCGCCTCGGCGAGTTCGACCCGCGCCTGGACCCGTACGCCGGCGCCTTGGACTTCGACACGCCCGCGCACCGGTCTCTCGCGCGGGAAGCCGCGGAACAGGCGATCGTCCTCCTCAAGAACGACGGCCTGCTCCCCCTCACCGGGCAGGACACCCGCATCGCGGTGGTGGGCCTCCTCGCCGACGAGTGCAAGCTCGACTGGTACAGCGGCACCCTCATCCACCGCTCGACCCCGCTCGAAGGCCTCTACGAGCGCTTCGGCGCCGACCGCGTGGACTTCGCCGAGGGTGTGGACCGCGTACGCGTCAAGACCTCCGCCGGAACGTATCTGAGCGTGCCGCGGGCGGACGACGCGACCGACGAGGTCCGCGGCGCCGAGGGTGCGCTGGACCCGGCCCTCCTCGCGGGCCGCACGGACCTGCCCCCGCTCACCACCGACACCACGGGCACCGAACTCGCGCTGATCGACTGGGGCGGGGGCGTCCTCACCCTGCGCGCCCCCGACGGCCGTTACCTCTCGGTCGCCGACGACGGCTACGTCCGCGCCTCGGCCGACCAGCCCGGCGGCTGGGTCGTCCAGGAGACCTTCCGCCTGGAGCCTCACGAATCTCATGGATCCAACGAATCCCACGAGAACGGTCACCTCCTGAAGCACGTCGGTACGGGTCGCTACGTCTCTGTCACCGCCGACGGCGTGAAGGTTGCCGCTCAGAACCCGGAAATCCTCGAACTGGAGATCACGGAACGCGGCGAGGACACGGTGGCCCGCACGGCCGCCGCAGCGGACGTGGTCCTGGTGGTCGCGGGCAACGACCCGCACATCAACGGCCGCGAGACGGAGGACCGCACGACCCTCGCCCTCCCCGCCCACCAGCAGCGCCTCCTGGAGTCGGCCCGCGCCGCGAACCCCCGCACGGCCCTGGTGATCACCTCCTCCTACCCGTACGCGACCGACCCGACGGACCTCCCCGCCGTCCTCTGGACGGCCCACGGCGGCCAGGCGGCCGGCACGGCCCTGGCCCGCGTCCTGGCGGGCGACGTCTCCCCGGCCGGCCGGCTCCCCCAGACCTGGTACGCCTCGGACGCGGACCTCCCCGACCTCCTCGACTACGACGTGATCGGCAGCCGCCAGACGTACCTGTACTTCGAGGGCACTCCGCTCTTCCCCTTCGGCCACGGCCTGTCGTACGCGTCCTTCGAGTACGGGAACCTCGTGGCCCACGCGGGCGAGAACTCCGTGCACGTCACCTTCACGGTCACCAACACGGGCAGCACACCGGCCGACGAGGTGGCCCAGCTCTACTCCCGCGCCGTGACCCCCTCGGTCTCCCGCCCCCGCCGCGAACTGCTGGCCCACCGCCGAATCCACGTACTCCCCGGCGCCTCCACCGAGCTGGCCTTCGAACTCCCGCTGTCCGCCTTCGAGTTCTGGGACGTGGTCCACGGCATCCGACGCCTGGAGCCGGGTCCGTACGAACTCCTCGTGGGCGCGTCCAGCGAGGACATCCGTCTGCGCGGGACGATCGAGCTGGACGGCACGCCCTCAACCCCGCGCCCGGTCCTCGAACACGGCCTGAACGCGGCCGACTTCGACGAGCAGCGGGGTGCGGAGATCGTCGACCGTACGAAGCTGTCGGGCGACGCGGTCACACCCGCGCACGGGCACCACGGGAACCACGGGAACACCGCCGAACTGGTCTACCGCGGCTGCGACTTCGGCCCGGCGACCGGGACCGTCACCGTCGAGGTGTCGGGCGAGGGCTCACTCGAACTGGCCCTGGACGGCGGCCCGGTGATCGCCCGCCTCGATGTCCCGGCCACGCCGGGACCGTACGACTACACCACCGTCGCCATCCCGTTCAGCACCACCGAGATCCACGACCTGCACATCGGGCTGCGCGGCCCGGTGCGGCTCGCGCACGTCGGCTTCTCCGGCTGAGGGTCCGGACGAGGTACGACAACGGCCGGAGTCCCCGCACAGCGGACTCCGGCCGTCGCATGACGCCTCGCGCCTGATCTCAGAGAGCGAGTCCCGTGAGCACGAGCACGCGCTCGTACGTGTAGTCGTCCATCGCGAACTTCACGCCCTCACGCCCGACCCCGGACTGCTTCACGCCGCCGTAGGGCATCTGGTCGGCGCGGTAGGACGGCACGTCACCGACCACGACGCCGCCCACCTCCAGCGCACGGTGGGCACGGAAGGCGGTCTGCAGGTCGTGGGTGAACACGCCTGCCTGCAGCCCGTACTTGGACTCGTTGACGGCGGCGAAGGCGGCCGCCTCCCCCTCCACCTTCTGCACAGTGAGAACGGGCCCGAAGACCTCCTCGCAGGAGAGGGTCACATCGGCCGGCACGTCGGCCAGCACGGTCGGCGCGTACGAGGCACCGTCGCGCTTGCCGCCCGCGAGCAGCGTGGCACCGGCGTTCACGGCCTCGTCGACCCACGTCTCGACGCGCTTGGCGGCGTCCTCGCTCACCAGCGGCCCGACGTCGGTGGCGTCGTCGGCCGGATCGCCGGTGACCTGCGCCTCGACGGCGGCCACCACGCGGGGCAGCAGCCTGTCGTACACGGACGCGTCCGCGATCACCCGCTGTACGGAGATGCAGGACTGTCCGCCCTGGTAGTTGGAGAAGGTGGCGATCCGCGAGGCCGCCCGGTCCAGGTCCTCGTCGCTCGCCCAGTCGGCGAGCACGACGGCTGCGCCGTTTCCGCCCAGTTCGAGGGTGAGGTGCTTGCGCGGTACGGAGTCCATGATCGCGTAGCCGACCTTGTCGGACCCCGTGAACGAGATGACGGGCAGCCGCTCGTCCTGCACGAGGGCGGGCATCTTGTCGTTGGCGACGGGCAGCACGGACCAGGACCCGGCCGGCAGGTCGGTCTCGGCCAGCAACTCGCCGATGAGCAGTCCGGAGAGGGGGGTCGCGGGAGCGGGCTTGAGGATGATCGGGGCGCCGGCCGCGATGGCGGGGGCGATCTTGTGGGCGCAGAGGTTCAGCGGGAAGTTGAAGGGCGCGATGCCGAGGACGACGCCCTTCGGGAAGCGGCGGGTGAGGGCGAGGCGCCCCTGGCCGCCGGCGTCGGTGTCGAGCCGCTGGGCCTCGCCGCCGTTGAACCGACGGGCCTCCTCGGCCGCGAACCGGAACACGGACACGGCCCGGCCGACCTCGCCGCGGGCCCACTTGACCGGCTTGCCGTTCTCGGCGGAGATGAGCCGGGCGATCTCCTCGGTCCGCTCCACCAGGCGGCGGCTTACGTGGTCGAGGGCTGCGGCGCGTACGTGGGCGGGGGTGGCGGCGAACTCGTCCCGTACGGCGTGTGCGGCGGCGACTGCCTCTTCGACCTGGGCGTCGGTCGGTACGGAGACCTTGCCGACGGGGTGGCCGTCCCACGGGGAGGTGACGTCGAAGGTGGACTCGCCTGTGGCCTGGCGGCCGGCGAGCCAGAAGGCGTGGGTGGAGGTCATGTGCGAGTCCGGGCCCTTCCGCGTTCGGGGGATTTCTTGGTCTTTCCCGTCCACGGTAGGCCCGCGGTGCCCTGGCGGCGCCTGTCCGAGTCGTAGCACTCACCTGCCGGGGTGCGCCGCTTTGGCCTAGTCCCGGACTTGTTCCTCGCCCCCGCCGCCCCTACCCGTCCCATCCTTCTGGGGCTCCGCCCCAGACCCCGTTGGGTGCGTTGTCGGGTGCGGGTGCGTTGTGGCTGGTCGCGCAGTTCCCCGCGCCCCTGAGGTATTTCAGCCTCTCCGGCGTTTGAGGAGCGGGGGTTCGGGGGGCGGAGCCCCCGAGTAGTGACGGGAATGGGTAGGGGCGGCGGGGGCGAAAAAATGCCCTGCCTACTCCGCCGAAGCCGTCGTCTTGAGCGCCAGCCACAGCTCCATCCGCACATCCGGATCATCCAGAGACCGTCCGAGGATCTCCTCGACCCGCCGCATGCGGTACCGCAACGTATGCCGATGCACCCCAAGATCCGCCGCGGCCGCGTCCCACTGCCCGTGCCGCGACAACCACGCCCGCAACGAGGCGACAAGATCCCCCCGCCCGGTGGCGTCATGCTCGTACAGGGGCCTCAAAAGCCCGTCCGCGAACGCCCGCACCGCGTCGTCCGCGAGCAACGGCACCACGGACCCCGCGGCCAGATCCTCGTGCTCGACGAGCACCCGCCCCCGCCGCCGGGCGACGGACAGGGCCTGCTCGGCCTGCTTGTAGGCGGCCCCCGCGGCGATGGGCCCGGCGGGAGCCGAGATGCCGACGACCAGCTCGTCCTCGTCGCCCGCCTGCTCGCTGCCGCCGCGAGCGCCCCCGACGGCCTCGGCGTACTGGGCGCAGGCGGAGGCGACCGCACCCCGGGCCGC
>NZ_JAPWHT010000379.1:0-10286 GCF_027270795.1 Streptomyces sp. ActVer | reverse complement strand
CGCCGCGGCGGTGCGGCGCGGGGTGGAGGGGCTCGCGGCCCTCGGCGCGTACGTCGAGGAGGCCGACCCCGACTTCACGGACCCCGTCGAGGCGTTCCACACGCTGTGGTTCGGCGGGGCGGCGCGGGTCACCCAGCGGCTCGGCCCCGACCAGCGGAAACTGCTGGACCCGGGGCTGCGGGAGATCTGCGACGCGGGGGCCCGGTCCAGCGCGCTGGACTACCTCGCGGCGGTGGACGTACGCATGGAGCTCGGCCGCCGGATGGGTCTCTTCCACGAGACGTACGACGTCCTGGTCACCCCGACGATCCCGATCACCGCGTTCGAGGCGGGCGCGGAGGTTCCCCGCGGCTCGGGGCACCGGCGGTGGACGGGCTGGACCCCGTTCACGTACCCGTTCAACATGACCCAGCAGCCGGCGGCGACGGTCCCGGTGGGCACGGATGAGACCGGCTTGCCGGTCGGGCTTCAGATCGTTGGTGCGCGTCACCAGGATGCGTTGGTCCTGCGGACGGCGCATGCGTTGTACGAGGCGGGGGTCGCGGGGATCGCTCCGCCGAGGCTCAGCTGAAGGTCCGGTGAATCGACTGCGGGTCCGTCGTGGCTGATCGCGCAGTTCCCCGCGCCCCTGAAGGGGCGCCCCGGTCACCCGGCGCCCGCAAAGGGGCGCGGGGAACTGCGCAGTCTTTGGCTTTTTTTGGGGCGCGGGGAAACTGCGCGGTCAGCCCCACCGGCCCGCAGCTCCCCGGCAAACCCCAGCCCTGCAGCCCCTAAACCCGGGAGAAGCTCAGCGTCTCCCCCAGCGCGCCGGCACGCCAGAGGTCATTGCATGCCTCCGCCATCGCATCCAGCCCCTCCACCACCTGCCCCCACACAATCCCCGGGACCCACCCCACATCCCCGTTGAGCAGCAGGTTGTTCCGCTCGTAGAACAGGGCGAGGTCGATCACAGGCGTACCCGCCTGCACGCCGGAGGCGCCCCCGTACCCGTACGCCTGCGTACCCAGCTGCGTACCGGAGAAGGAGAAATAGCAGAGATCGCCCGGAATGGGCGTGACGGTCGGGTTCTCCAGCGGCGGCTCGGCCGGGGCGAACGCCGGGAACAGGGCGTAGATCTCGTTGCGGGCGTACTTGGCGTGATACACGTCACTGCTCAGCGGCAGCGCGTTCCACACCGCCTCGCAGGTGATCGGCGCACGGTCGTCGAGGAGCTTCGCAGTGCAGTGGACTCCGCGCTTGGACAGGGACACGTCGATGTAGCGGTCGGTCATGATTTCCATGGTCCACCCCGGGTCAAGAGGGCCCTGCGCAAACGGGGCGCAAACAGATCCGCATAACTCGCATCGTCCCGGGTAGCCGCGCGCCCATGGCTCCACCACTTGGGAACGACGCGAAGGAAGCTTCCGCGAAAGAGGAGAAACGCGGCGCGAGCCGCCGGTCACTGCTGGCCGGCGTCGCGGCGTTCGGTGCGCTCGGCGCGGCCGGATGCAGCCGTGTGGCCACTGCGTCCGGCAAGGACGGTGGTGATCTCCTGGACCGGTTGAAGGCCCAGGGCGTCGTACGCCTCGGCATCGCCGGCGAGATCCCTTTCGGCTACATCGACAAGAACGGCAAGCTCACCGGCGAGGCACCGGAACTCGCGCGGGTCATCTTCAAGCGGCTGGGTGTGGACAGCGTCCAGCCCGTGCCCACGGAGTTCGGCTCGCTCATACCCGGTCTGAACTCCCAGCAGTTCGACGTCGTGGCCGCCGGCATGTACATCAACGCCGAGCGCTGCGAGCAGGTGATCTTCTCCGACCCCGACTACCAGATGCTCGACTCCTTCATCGTGCGCAAGGGCAACCCGAAGAACCTGCAGGACTACAAGGACGTCGTGGAGTCGAAGGCGAAGTTCGCGACCGGAACCGGCTACGCGGAGATCCAGTACGCGGTCGACGCCGGGTACAAGGAGAGCGACATCCTGATCGTCCCGGACCAGGTCGCGGGTCTGAACGCCGTCGAGGCGGGCCGTGTCGACGTCTTCGCGGGTACGGCGCTGACCACCCGCGAGGTCGTCAAGAAGTCCCGGAAGACGGAGTCGACCAAGCCGTTCGCGCCCCTCGTGGACGGCAAGCCGCAAGTGGACGGCGGCGGCTTCGCGTTCCGTCCGACGGAGACCGGGCTGCGGGACGCCTTCAACGTGGAGCTCAGGAAGCTGAAGGAGAGCGGTGAGCTGTTCCGGATCCTCCAGCCCTTCGGTTTCACCAAGAACGAGATGACCGATATGACCGCGAAGGAGTTGTGCGGCGGATGACATCGGGACTCTGGGAACTCGTACTGAAGGGGATCTGGGTCACGGTCCAGCTGCTGGTGTTCAGCGCGCTGCTGGCCGCGGCCGTCTCCTTCGTGGTGGGCATCGCGCGCACCCACCGGCTGTTGACAGTCCGCTTCCTCGCGGGCTTCTACACCGAGGTGTTCCGCGGCACCTCCGCGCTGATCATGATCTTCTGGGTGTTCTTCGTGCTGCCGCCGGCCTTCGGCTGGCAGCTGGTCCCCATGTGGGCGGGCACCCTCGCACTGGGTCTCACCTACGGGGCGTACGGCTCCGAGATCGTGCGCGGCGCCCTGAACTCCGTCGACCCGGCGCAGCGTGAGGGCGGGATCGCGCTCAGCTTCACGCCCTGGCAGCGGCTGCGGCTGATCCTGCTTCCGCAGGCGGTGCCGGAGATGATCCCGCCCTTCTCCAACCTGCTGATCGAGCTGCTCAAGGGCACGGCCCTGGTGTCCGTGATGGGCATGGGCGACCTGGCGTTCAGCGGCAACCTGGTGCGGCTCGCGCTGCAGGAGAGCGCGGAGATCTACACGTACATCCTGCTGATCTACTTCGTGATCGCCTTCCTGCTCACGCGGGTCATGCGCGGTCTGGAGAAGAAGCTGAAGGCCGGGCTCGGCAGGGTGCCCGAGGGTGGCGGGAAGAAGCTTCCCGCGCGCCGCCCGGAGACCACGGCCGTCGGCGCCGAAGCGGCAGGGGGTCGCTGATGAAATGGGACTGGAGTGCCGTCGGCGACTTCATGCCGCAGTTCTGGGACGGACTGCTGGTCACCCTGCAGGCCCTGGTGCTCGGCTCGCTGATCTCCTTCGCCCTCGGGCTGGTGTGGGCACTGCTCATGCGCGCGCCGAGCCGCTGGGTGCGCTGGCCGGTCGGGGTCGTCACGGAGTTCATCCGGAACACCCCGCTGCTGGTGCAGCTGTTCTTCCTCTTCTACGTGCTGCCCGAGTGGAACATCACGTTCTCCGCGATGACCACCGGTGTCGTCGCCATCGGGCTGCACTACTCGACGTACACGATGCAGGTCTACCGGGCCGGTATCGAGGGCGTGCCGGCCGGCCAGTGGGAAGCGGCCACGGCACTGAACCTGCCCATGACCCGGACGTGGACCGCGGTGATCCTGCCGCAGGCGATCCGCCGGGTGGTGCCCGCGCTGGGCAACTACGTCATCTCGATGCTCAAGGACACGCCGATGCTGATGGCGATCACCGTCCTCGACATGCTCGGCGAGGCGCGCCTGTTCGCGCAGCAGAACTTCCAGTTCACCGAGCCCCTGACGGTCATCGGCGTGGCCTTCATCCTCATTTCCTATCCCGCTTCCCTCCTCATGCGAGCCCTGGAGCGACGTCTTGTCCGCTGACACCCCTCTGATGAAAGAGCCCGACGCCAACTCCGACGCCAACCCGGCGACGGACGGCAGCGAGCTGATCCGCTTCGACAAGGTCACCAAGCGCTTCGGGGACAACGTGGTCCTCGACGAGCTCGACTTCTCCGTCGCCTCCGGCAAGCACGTCACACTGATCGGCCCGTCCGGCTCCGGCAAGACGACGATCCTGCGGCTGCTGATGACCCTGGCCAGGCCCGACGAGGGCACGATCAAGGTCAACGGCGACTACCTCACCCACGAGGAGAAGAACGGCAAGCTGGTCCCGGCCGGCGAGAAGCACATCCGCGAGGTCCGCAAGAACATCGGGATGGTCTTCCAGCAGTTCAACCTCTTCCCCAACATGAAGGTGCTGCGCAACATCACCGAGGCGCCGGTCACCGTGCTCGGCATGTCCAAGGACGCGGCCGAGGAGCGGGCCCGGGAGCTGCTCGAACTGGTCGGGCTGACCGAGCACGTCGACAAGTACCCGAGCCAGCTCTCCGGCGGTCAGCAGCAGCGTGTCGCGATCGCGCGGGCCCTGGCGATGCGGCCGCAGGTCCTGCTCCTCGACGAGGTGACCTCCGCGCTCGACCCCGAGCTGGTCGCGGGCGTCCTCGACGTGCTCAGGGACATCGCCCGCACCACCGACATCACGATGCTCTGCGTGACCCACGAGATGAACTTCGCCCGGGACATCTCCGACCAGGTGCTGATGTTCGACTCGGGGCGTGTCCTGGAGTCAGGTCCGCCGGAGAAGATCTTCGGCGACCCGGAGCACGAGCGGACGCGGGAGTTCCTCGGCGCGGTGCTGTAATCCCCCGGGAGCGGTACGGACGGCTTTCAACAAGTGAAGACGGCGAGGTCCGAGGCCGGGCCACTGGGGCATGACTTTGACATATGCCAGAAGGATGCCCCGCTGTTGAGGGGGCTGGAACACGCCACCAATCTCGCCAACAGCCCCTCCCCGTACGCCTCTTGGCGGTTATCGTGGAGGGGGCCCGGCCGTCCGGGCTGCGTTGAAGTGAAAGCCGGGCCGAAAAGCGCAAGGGGATACCGTGGCGCTGAAGCACGAGCCGACCGTGCCGTACCACTCGACCCAGGACGCCCTGCGCGTCCTGGAGACCGTGGCCGCGCGGCACACCACAGGTGTCACGGACGCCGAACTCGCCAGCCTCACCGGCCTCGGCGCGGAGCGCCTCACCGCGCTCCTGCGGATGCTGCGCCGCGAGGGGTACGTCGAACAGATCGCCGACGGGGCGTACGTCACCGGGGCGGCGCTCGGCAGGCTGGCCTCCGCACACGGCCGGGACGAGGCCCTGCGCGCCCAGCTCCAGCGGAACCTCGACCGGCTGCGCGACTCGGTCGGCGCCGCCGTCTACATGAGCCGGTACGTGGACGGCGAGATCCACGTCTCCCAGTGGGCCGACAGCCCGAGCACCCCGGCGGTCAACGAATGGGTGGACTTCCGCTCCTCGGCCCACGCCAGCGCGATCGGCAAGAGCCTTCTCGGCCAGCTCGACCTCAACGGCCGGCGCGACCACCTCTCCCGCCACAGGATGGCCCGCCTCACCTCGCGCACCATCACGAACGAGCGCGCGTTCCTGTCCCGGCTCGACGCCCAGGCACCCACCGTGCCCGTGCTCGACCTCCAGGAGTACGCGGTCGGCACGGTGTGCGCGGCGGTCCCCATCACGGCCGGCTCGGCCGTGGGCTGCCTCGCCCTCTCCCTCCCGGTGTCCCACGCCCACCGGCTGCGCGAGGCGGCGGCCACCCTGAACCGGGGCGCGGCGCCGGTACTGCTCTCGCTCGCGATCTAACCGCAGGCGGCGTGGTCCGGAGCACCCTCACGGACCAGGTATTATTTTTTCTGTCGCCAGCCGCGAAAAGCGGTTGGCGAGAGTCATGCGCCGCTAGCTCAGTTGGTTAGAGCAGCTGACTCTTAATCAGCGGGTCCGGGGTTCGAGTCCCTGGCGGCGCACAGGACGAAGGCCTCCGCGAGAGCGGGGGCCTTCTGCGTTGCCCTCCCCGGCATCGAAGGGGCTCCGGCCCTACCTCACCAGCAGCTCCTCGCGCCCCCGCGCCCGGTACCGCGCGATCAGCTCCGCCAGGTCCTCCTCGTCCAGCCGCCGGTACCCGGACTCCCCCGCCGGCCGCCACCACACCGGATCCGCGCACCGGAACCCCTCCCGCCGCAGCCCGACCCGGTGGATCTTGTTCGTGGCGGTGACCGGCATGCGGTCCGCGATCCGTATGAAGCGGGGGGCCATCTTGGTGCCCAGGTCCGGCTGGGCCAGCAGGAACTCGGCGAACCGGAGCGGGTCGAAGTCCGTCCCCTCCCGCAACGCCAGGGTCGCCATGACCTGGTCACCGGCCACCGGATCCGGCACCGCGTACACGGCGACAGCGGCGGCGCCCTCGTAACGGGCGAGGATGTTCTCGATCACCGCGGCGGCCAGGTTCTCGCTGTCCACGCGGAGCCGGTCGTCCGTGCGCCCCGCGAAGTAGAGGAACCCGTCGGTGTCCTGGTAGAAGAGGTCCCCGGTCCAGTACCACCCGTCGCGCTGCCTGGCCGCCTCCGCCGCCTCGTTGCGCCAGTAGCCCTCGAAGGGATTGGGCCCGCGGTTCACCAACTCCCCTATCGACTCACGCCCGTTGAGCAGTCTGCCGTCGGCTCCGAAGGCCGCCGCGGGGCACTCCGTCCGGCTCACCGGGTCGACCACCGCGAGATCGTCGCCCGGGGCGGCCCGCCCGATCGCCCCCTTCGGTGTGCCGGGCGTCCGCTGGATCGCCGCGCCGCCCTCGGAGGACCCGTACCCCTCCACCAGCCGCACCCCGAACCGCTCCTCGAAGGCGGCCGCGTCCACCGCCCCCGCCTCCGTCCCGAAGCCAGTCCGCAGGGGGTTGTCCCGGTCGTCGGCCCGGGCGGGGGTGGCCAGGATGTACTGCACGGCCCGTCCCACGTACGTGAAGTAGGTGGCCTCGAACGCCCGTACGTCCGCCAGGAAGCCCGAGGCCGAGAACCGCCGTCGCAGGGCGACGCCCGCGCCGGCCGCGAGGGCGGGGGCCCAGTCCGCGATGACCGCGTTGCCGTGGAACATCGGCATGCAGACGTAGTGCACGTCGTCCGCGCGCACCCCGAAGTGGTCGACCAGCGAACGCCCGGCCGCCGCGAGCCGCCCCTGCGAGCAGATCGCCGCCTTGGGTGCCCCCGTCGAGCCGGAGGTGAAGTACAGGAGGAGGCGGCTCTCCGGGGCGGCCCGCGTCGGCTCGGGGCGCGCGTCCGCGTACGGCGCGAGCAGTTGCCCGTACGCCTCGGTGTCGGTCACCAGCAGCCGTACGCCCGGCAGTTCGAGTCCGTCGAGGAGCGGGAGGTGTGCCTGCTCGGTGACCAGGACGCGGCACTCGGTGTGCAGGATGTCGCGGGCGAGTTCGGGGCCGCGGCGGGTGGGGTTGATCCCGGCGACGGCCGCGCCCGCCAGGGCGGCCGCGCTCAGCCACAGGGGGTATTCGGGGGTGTTGTCGAGCAGCACACCCACATGCGGCTCCGCGCCGGGCGGCAGCAGGTCGGTCAGCAGTGCGGCACGCGCCGCCGCGCCCGCGGCCACCTCGTGGTGGGTCAGGGTCCGCTCCTCGAACCACAGCCCCGGCCGGTGGTCGCCCCACCGGTCCTGTACGAGCTCCGCGACGGTCCGCGCGCCGGTCCCCACGCTCCTGGATCCCATGGAGGCGCACCATAATTGACTGAGCGTCAGATGTGGAGGGTCAGGTGCGGAAGGGTCACGGCACCTTGTTGTACGGCCCGTCGTCGATCGAAGGAGGCTCGTCCACCTTGGTGACGGAAGGGTCGTCGTCCATGAAGGAGTTGTCGCCGAAGGCCTCGGTGTACGTGACCATGAAGCCGACGCAGAACACCACGACCACCGAGAGGAACGTCAGGATGCCCACGGTGGAGGCCGCGTTCCTGACGTGGCCCGGCGCCTGGGCCGTGGCCTTCACGGTCTCGCCCTCGGCGTAGTGCACGACGACGATGTCGCCCTCGACCGTCGTGCCCGGCCCGCCCTCCTCCTCGAAACGGATGGTGCGCCCGTCGCGGGCCGTGAACTCGTACACGTGGTGCAGCGTCGTACGCACGGAGGAGTCGCCGCTGCCGCCGCTGGTCGTCGTGTACGTGCGCAGGCAGCGCGCCTCCGCGGTCAGCCCGCTGTTCCAGGCCCGCCTCAGGTCCAGCGCGCGGCGGATCACCCTGACCGCCAGGAAGACGGTCACGGCCATGATCAGGCCCGGCACCGCATAGAACATGAAGTCCATCGACATCCCCCGATGTTCGGTACAGCTCCACGCACGCCGTCATGGTCATGCCGACGTGCGTGGAACCTACCCGTGGGGGGTGGGCAAGAGCCTCAAGGGATGCTCAGAGTTGTGCGGCGAACGGGTGTCGGGCGCTCAGAACGTCACGTCCGAGCAGGCGTAGAACGCGTTCGCCGTGTCGGCGATCGTCCACACCGCGAGGATGACGTGGCGACCGCTCTTGCCGGTCGGCAGGATGCCGCTGTGCGAGAGCGTCGCCGGCGGCTGGCCGCTGTAGGGGACACTGAGGAACGGGGCTGTGACCAGCGCGGACCGGGTCAGCGGAGCGTTCTGGTTCCAGCCGTTCTTGGTGATGTAGTACTTGAAGTCGGTCGTGGAGTGCCGGGCCGTGAACTGCCAGCGGAAGGTGTAGCTCTGCCCGCCGCTGACCTTCGTCGTCGGCCAGGCACCGCCCGAGGGCGTCGTCGCCGTGTCGAGCGCGCCGAAGTTGGTGTTGTTCGCGGAGCAGATCCGCCCGTCCGCGGGCCCGGTCGCAGGGAAGCCCTTGGGCCCCTCGACGCTCTGGGGCTCCCACTGGATGGCGCCGCAGTTGGCCACGGAGCCGTTCTGGCAGAGCTTCTGCCGGCTGATGGGGAGGTCTGTGTAGCCGTGGCCGGTGGCACCGCCGCTGGAGAGCACGAACGCTCCCGTGGTGGCGAGGCCGACCGCGGCGGCGTACCACTTCAGTCGCTTCCGGGGGTGGGGAGTTTCTCGCATGCTGCCGCTCCTGGAGAACGTGGGGGAAGTTCCGTGAGCTGTGCGTGCGCATCGCGATGCGTGTGGCGATGATTCAGGTCTAGACCAAGTCCCAGATTATTGCTGACTGTTGGCTGTGTCCATATCAAAAGATGGGCCCATACCAATAGTGGAGAGGATTCGGTGGCAGCGGTCCCGGGACTTCTCCACGAGTTCGCCGTTCGGGTCGTCGTTGGTGGCGACCCAGGCCCGGGCCCGGGCCTCGTCCCTCCCACCCGCCAACTGCCGCTCCACCAGCCTCACCTGACGCACGTCCCCGGGCGCCTCGACGTACCAGCACTCCCCCATGAACACATACGCCTCCCGCCATCCAGGCAGGTCGCAGGCGAGGTAGTTCCCCTCCGTGACGATCAGCCGGGTCGCCGGAGGCACCACGTGCCGCGCGGCGACCGGCTCGTCGAGCGTGCGGTCGTAGTCCGGTACGTAGATGTCGCGGCCGGTCTCGTCGAGGACCCGGCGCAGCAGGTCGACGTATCCCCACACGTCGAAGCTCGGCTCGGAGCCCTTGCGTGCGGTCAGGCCGAGGCGCTCCAACTGGGCGTTGGAGAGATGGAAGCCGTCGAGCGGCAGATAGGCGGCGCCCTCCCCCAGGTGCGCGACGAGGGCGCGGGCGAGGGTCGACTTGCCGGCGCCGGGCGGACCGGCGAGGCCCAGCACGGCGCGCGGTGTTCCGTCGGTCAGGGTCCAGGCGTCCGAGGCGAGCCCGGCGAGGGTGAGGCGGTCTCCGGCGGGGGTGCGGTGTTCGCCGGTGGGGGTGTGGTGGTCAGCGATCTCCATGTCCCGTATAGAACGCCACCGTCAGGTCCTTCACCAGAGCCTTGCGCTCGTAGTCGTCGAGTTCGACGAGCCCGCGCACGGTCAGCCGGGTCACCGTGTCCTCGACGGAGTCGACGACCGAGGTGAGAACCTTGTCGCGGTGCTGGGCGTCGAGTGCCGCGATCCGGCGGCGCTGCATCACGGCGGCGACCTCGGGGGCGTACTCGACGCGCAGCGGCTGTGCGGAGAACACCTGGAGGCCGGCCGCGGCCGCGTCCGCGGCCACGATGCGGGTCAGCGAGTCGCCGACGGCCTCGGTGTTGCGCAGGGTGGCGGACTCGGCGGCCCTCGGCGAGTTCGGCGCGACATCGGCCGGCAGCTGCGCGAGCACCCGGGCGAGCGCCGCTTCCACGCACTCGCGCAGATACCGCTGGTGGTCCTCGACGCCGAGCGCGGCGCGCGCGGTGTCCCGCACCCGCCAGACGACGAGCACCACGACCCGGAGCGCGACCCCGTTCGCGTCGACCGCCGGCATCGGGTCGCTGCGCCAGTGCCGCAGGCGTACGTCGATCCGGCGGCGCAGCACCAGCGGGTTGACCCACATGAGCCCGGTACGCCGGACCGTGCCCCGGTAGCGGCCGAACAGGCCGAGCACCCAGGCGCGTCCGGTACGGCCGCGGGCCAGCCCGCCGAACCCGAACAGGGTGAGCGCCCCGGCCCCGGCGAGCGCCGCCCACTGCGGTCCGCCGAGCC
>NZ_JAPWHT010000378.1:0-10313 GCF_027270795.1 Streptomyces sp. ActVer | reverse complement strand
GGCCCGGAGAGCGCGTCGCGGGCGGCGAGGCCGTGCAGCAGCGCCGCGTTCACCGTGTCGCCCGCGCCGATCGTGTCCACCACGTCGACGGGTTCACCCGGCACGGCGTACTCCGCGCCGTCACGGGTGAAGGCGGTCAGCCCGTCGCCGCCCCGCGTGACGACCACGGCGGAAGGGCCCGAGGCCAGCCACTCGCGCGGAGTGCCGCCGAGCCACTCCGCGTCCTCCTCGGACAGCTTGAGCAGCGACACCGAAGGCAGCCAGCTCTTGAACCGGGCCCGGTAGGCGTCCGCGTCCGGGATCAGCACCGAGCGGATGTTGGGGTCGAGCGCGGTGAACACACCCTGCTCGGACGCGATCCGCATCAGCTCCTCGTACGCCGTCGCGCCCGGCTCCAGCACGAGCGAGCAGGTGCCGAACGACACCGCCCTTGTCCCGTCCGGGAGTTGGGAGGGCGCCGAGAACAGCCGGTCCGCGGTGCCCTCGACGTAGAACGAGTAGCGGGCCGAACCGCCCGCGCCGATCGACGCGACGGCGAGGGTCGTCGGCTCGGCACCCCGCTGTACCGACGACACGTCGACGCCCGCCTCGTGCAGTCCGCCGACCAGGGCCTCGCCGAAGGCGTCCTCCGAGATCCGCGAGCAGAAGGCCGCGGGGGAGCCGAGCCGGCCCAGCGCCACCGCCGTGTTGTAGGGGCCGCCGCCGCGCCGCGGGTCGAGCCCCGCGAGCGCGCCCGCCTCACACGGCACCAGATCGATCAGGGCCTCACCGGCGACGACGATCACGAGTCGGATCCTTTCTCGGGGCAGCCGCACGAGGTGCGGTGCACGAACGCGGAGGGCAGCCGGACCGTACGGGCCTCGCGGCCGGGGGAGTCCAGCCGGTCGAGCAGCAGCCGTACGGCCTGGGCACCGATCTCCTTGCTGGGCTGGGAGATCGCGGTGAGCCGGGGCGAGAAGAGGTCCGCCCAGGAGAAGTCGTCGAAGCAGCACAGGGCCAGGTCACCGGGCACGGACAGGCCCCTCTCGCGGACGGCCCGCAGTGCGCCGATGGTCATCGCGTTGTTGGCGGTGACCAGTGCCGTCGGCGGCGCCGGGAGGGACAGCAGGGCGCCGGTCGCGCGCTCGGCGCCCGCCGCCTCGGAGTTGCCGGGGACCACGAGCCGCTCGTCGTACGGGAGCCCCGCGTACGCCAGGCCGTGCCGGTAGCCGGAGATCCGCTCACTCGTCGTGCTGAGCCCCGGCAGGCCGGCGACCAGGCCGATCCTCTTGTGACCCAGCTCGGCGAGATGCCTGACCAGGAGCGTGACGGGCTCGGTGTTCTCCGCGCAGACCTGGTCGAAGGCGAAACCCGGTGCCGTCCGGTCGCCGTCGACCAGCCGGTCCAGGAACACCGTCGGTACGTCGTGCCGCCCGAGATAGCCGAGCAGTTCCTCCGGATGCGCGGACGGCGCGACGAGCATGCCGTCCACCCGCCGCTCGTGCAGGAGCTGGACCACCTTGCGCTCATGCACCGGATCGTCGTGCGGGTCCGCGATCAGCAGGCTGTAGCCGTGCTCCAGGGCGCCGGCCTCCACGCCCTGCAGGATCTCCGTGAAGTACGGGTTGCTGATCGCCGACACCGCGAGCCCGATCGACCGGGTGCGCGAGGTGACGAGGGATCTGGCCAGGGTGTTGGGTGTGTAGCCGAGTTCGTCGATGGCGTCGAGCACGGCCTGGCGGGTGGCCGGCCGCACCGGGCGGGTGTCGTTGAGTACGTGCGAGACCGTCGCGACGGACACGCCCGCGCTCCGGGCCACATCGACCATGGTCGCCATGGGTGAGCCCCTCCCTCGCCCTCGCCGGCGCTCGCGTTCGGGCGCCGTCCCGGATCGGACCGTACCCGATGCCGCGGG
Organism: Streptomyces sp. ActVer; assembly: GCF_027270795.1. Taxonomy (NCBI): domain Bacteria; kingdom Bacillati; phylum Actinomycetota; class Actinomycetes; order Kitasatosporales; family Streptomycetaceae; genus Streptomyces; species Streptomyces sp. ActVer. Next base: position 8,419 of record NZ_JAPWHT010000378.1, on the reverse strand, counting down.
ACACGTAAACGCTTGCGTAAACGTTTACGTCTCGGCCGCCGGAGTCAGGCCCTCACCGCGGCTCGCCCCAGCCGTCCCTCACCACGTCCGCCCCGGCCCCTCACTCCCAGTCCCACCCGATCCCCACGATCCCCGAGCGCACCCGCTGCTCCACCACGTGGACCGACCGGTGGGGGTCGCTCAGGGTCAGTTCCTGGCGGCCGCTCCGTGGTGCCGCGGCCGAGTGCTGGGTGAACCGGTGGCAGCGCACGGGCAGCGTGTCCTCGGCGAAGCGCACCTGGAGGGCGTACTGCCCGCCGGAGAAGCCGAACCCGCGGACGTACTCACCGCACGCGCCGGCCGTGCCGTCCTCGACGCCGTAGCGGAACAGGAAGGTGTCGCCCGCACGCAGCCGCGTGTCGAAGAGCAGCTCGGCGACGAGGACGCCGGTGTCGTGGTGCCAGAGGACGCGTCCCGTGCGGCAGTTCTCCAGGGCGTGCACCGCCATGCGCTCCGGGTCGCATCCCGGGTCGCCGTGGTGGATGGCGACGAAGCGGTCGATGCCCTCCTTGTGGGCGCGCACGATGTGCTGCGAGTCGCGTCCCAGCAGCTCGTGCCGGGTGCCGATCCGTACGCGCTCGTGGTGGCCGATGGTGTGCAGTCCGCCGTCGAGCGGTGAGTCCAGCTCGGCCAGCAGCTTCTCCAGGGCGCCGGAGGCCTCCACCAGGGAGCGGTACGAGCGGGCCGCGGCGCGCTCCGCCTCGGGGCGCTCGTCGGCCTTCGCGAGCAGCCGGATCAGTGACTCGTCCGGCAACTGGAGTATCTCCTCCAGGGCGCGCACGGCCCGCAGCGACTCGGGGCGCTGTGGGCGCCGGGCACCCTGCTGCCAGTAACTCAGGCTCGTCACGCCGACCTTGACCCCGTACCGCGTCAGATGGTGCTGGACGCGCTGCAGCGGCAGCCCACGGGTGGCGATCGCGGCGCGCAGGGCGACATGGAAGGGGCCGCCCCGCAGGGCCGTCTCCAGCTCCGCCGTGGCATCGCCCGCGTGTTGTGTGCCGTCCCGCATCCAGGGGCCTTTCTGTGAGTGCTCGCAACGGCTGGTCGGGCCGTTCGCGCTGGTCGGAGGGGCACACGGCCGACGTGCGGGGGACGTTCGCGTCCCTGTGCGGTGGTGCCCGCCCCAAGTCACCCCGCATTGAAGCGTGTTGATCAGGCCCGGACAACACCTGGTGCGCAACCTCGCTGTCCGGACGCGTTCCCCGCCACGCCGTTCAGGGCGTCGGCCTCACTGCTCCAGCAGGTCCCGGACCGTCCGTGCCGACAGCGCCGACTTGGGCAGGAAGCCGCGGGCGGGGCCGTCCGCCACCAACTCCTGGAAGTCCTCCAGGGAGTGCGTCGAGATGAGGATCACTGCGGGCGCGGCGTCCCGTCGAGGCGACGCCGACGACCCGTTACCGCGCGTGGTGGCCGCCGGTGACGCGTCCCGGCGGCGCATCGAACGCGATCTGCACGACGGCGTCCAGCAGCGTCTCGTCTCGCTCCAGTTGGACCTGCGCACGGCCGAGTCCATGACGGAGGACCAGCCGGCCGAGCTCGTCGAGCAGCTGGCGCACATCGGCAAGGGCCTGGACGACGCCTTCGAGGACCTGCTGCAGATCTCCCGGGGCCCATCCATCCGGCGATCCTCTCCAAGGGCGGTCTCGGCCCCGCCCTGCGCGCCCTGGCCAGGCGTTCCGCCGTGCCCATGGAGCTGGATCTGGAGCTGCCGGGGGCCCGCCTCCCGGAACAGATCGAGGTGGCCGTCTACTACGTGACCTCCGAGTGCCTCACCAACGCCGCCAAGCACGCGCGCGCGACGGTGGTCGAGGTCCGGGCGCGGGTGTACGAGGACGTCCTGGAGGTCGTCATCGGCGACGACGGGGTCGGGGGAGCCGAACCGGGCGGCGGCTCCGGGCTGATAGGGCTCACCGACCGGGGCGAGGCGATCGGCGGCAGGCTGACCGTCAGAAGCCCGCCGGGCAGAGGGATCACGCTGATCGCACGGCTGCCCCTGCCCCGGTCCACTCCGGACTGACCGGAGGTCTTCCGAGGCCCGACCGGCGGTCTTCCCCGGATTGACCGGCGGCCGTCCCGGACATGTGACTGCCCGGAACGCACGCAGTGTCGGAGGCCCAACGAGGGGGGAGTCCTGGACTCGTGATGTACGTACGCTCCGGGCGCTCTGCACGGACGGTGCGGCGGCCGTCCGGCTTCAGGGGCGGGGCGTCCCGCCGTTCGGTGCCGACCGCAGGCGCTTGGCGCGCACGACGTCGGGGTCGCGGGGGTCGAGGCCGGACAACAGGCCGTCCGCGTACCGCTCCTCGTCCCCGTACGGGGAGAACTCGTCCTCGTACGGCCGCACACGGACCGACCGCCGTCGCTTTTCGATCCGTGTCTGTCGCATCTTCCGCAGCCTTTCGGTCATCGGCCCGCCGCCCCTCGCCCGGGGCGGCGGCCCACCTGCATCTGCACTGCTACGAGCATTCCCTCGAACTGTCTTCGTGTCGTCACGGCCGGCCCCCGAAACGGCTTCCGGTTCTCCACCATTGCCCACCTGCGGCCAGCCGTAACCGGCCACGTCCGGCAGGCTGTTGGAGGCGTGCCGCAGACGCGCACCGCACCGGTCGGCCGAGCGGACGGGGAGCACCATGGACGCGGCACAGCCACCCGCGCGCGGGAGGGTCGTCCTGGCCGACGACGACGTCCTGCTCAGAGAGGGTCTGGCCAGTCTCTGCGAGCGCCTCGGCTACGAGGTGGCGGGCCAGGCCGGCGACGCGAACGCGCTCCTGGAACTGGTCGCCGAGCACGTGCCGGACCTGGTGATCGTCGACATCAGGATGCCGCCCACCCACTCCACGGAGGGGCTGAAGGCGGCCCGCGGTATCCCGACCTCGGCATCCTCGTGCTGTCCGCCTTCGTGGAGGTCGAGGACGCCCTGGAGCTGCTCGCGAGCGGGCGGCGGATCGGCTATCTGCTGAAGAGCCGGGTCACGGTCGTGGACGAGTTCATCGAGGCGCTGGACCGCATCAGCAAGGGCGGCTCGGTCGTCGACCCCTCCCTGGTGCGGGAGCTCGTCCCGGCCCAGCGCCGCGACGATCCGCTGTCCTTCCTCAGCACCCGGGAGCGGGAGGTTCTGGAGCTCATGGCCGAGGGCCGCTCGAACGCCGGGATCGGGCGGCGTCTGTGGGTGACCGAGGGCACGGTCGAGAAGCACGTCCGCAGCATTCTCGGCAAGCTGCGCCTGCCGGAGGCCGCGGACGATCACCGGCGGGTGCCGGCGGTGCTCACGTTCCTGGAGTCACGCTGAGCGCTCCGCCGGTCGGGCCGGATTCAAGGTGCGGGTCGTCCATGGCTGGTCGCGCAGTTCCCCGCGCCCCTTACGGGGGCCGTTAGGGGCGCGGGGTGTCCGGCACGGCATCCGTGGTGTCACACCCCGCCAGTAGGGTGTGAGACATGGCCGACCCCTCCAGCTACCGCCCCAAGCCGGGACAGATCCCCGACTCGCCGGGGGTCTACAAATTCCGCGACGAGCACCGCCGGGTGATCTATGTCGGGAAGGCGAAGAGCCTGCGCCAGCGCCTGGCCAGCTACTTCCAGGACCTCTCCGGCCTCCACCCGCGGACACGCACGATGGTCACCACGGCCGCGTCCGTGGAGTGGACGGTGGTGTCCACGGAGGTCGAGGCGCTGCAGCTGGAGTACTCCTGGATCAAGGAGTTCGACCCCCGGTTCAACGTCAAGTACCGCGACGACAAGAGCTATCCGTATCTCGCGGTCACCATGAACGAAGAGTTCCCGCGCGTGCAGGTGATGCGCGGCCAGAAGAAGAAGGGCGTGCGCTACTTCGGTCCCTACGGGCACGCGTGGGCGATCCGTGACACCGTGGACCTCCTCCTGCGCGTCTTCCCCGTACGGACGTGCTCCGCGGGCGTATTCAAGAACGCCGCGCGCACCGGCCGCCCCTGTCTGCTCGGCTACATCGGCAAGTGCTCCGCCCCCTGTGTCGAGCGGGTCTCGCCCGAGGAGCACCGCGAACTCGCCGAGGAGTTCTGCGACTTCATGGCCGGCCGCACGGGGACGTACATCCGCCGCCTGGAGCGCCGGATGACGGACGCGGCGGAGGAGATGGAGTACGAGCGGGCGGCCCGCCTGCGCGACGACATCGAGGCCCTCAAGAAGGCCATGGAGAAGAGCGCCGTCGTGCTCGCCGACGCGACGGACGCCGACCTGATCGCGCTCGCCGAGGACGAGCTGGAGGCGGCCGTGCAGATCTTCCACGTGCGCGGCGGCCGGGTCCGCGGCCAGCGCGGCTGGGTGACCGACAAGGTCGAGGCCGTCACCACGGGTGACCTGGTCGAGCACGCGCTCCAGCAGCTCTACGGAGAGGAGACCGGCGACTCCGTACCGAAGGAGGTGCTCGTCCCGGCGCTGCCCGAACTCGTGGAACCCGTCCAGGAGTGGCTCGCCGAGCGCCGCGGGTCGAACGTGTCGTTGCGTATCCCGCAGCGCGGCGACAAGAAGGCCCTCATGGAGACGGTCCAGCGCAACGCGCTCCAGGCGCTCGGCCTGCACAAGACCAAGCGGGCCTCCGACCTCACCACCCGCTCCCGGGCCCTGGAGGAGATCGCCGAGGCCCTCGACCTGGACAGCGCGCCGCTGCGGATCGAGTGCTACGACATCTCGCACCTCCAGGGCGACGACGTCGTGGCGTCCATGGTCGTCTTCGAGGACGGGCTGCAGCGCAAGGGCGAGTACCGCCGCTTCCAGATCAAGGGCTTCGAGGGCCAGGACGACGTCCGGTCCATGCACGAGGTGATCACCCGCCGCTTCAAGCGGTACCTCGCCGACAAGGAGAAGACCGGCGAGTGGGCCGACGGCGAGAACGGGCTCACCGAGGAGGACGGGCGGCCCAAGCGGTTCGCGTACCCCCCGCAGCTGGTCGTCGTCGACGGCGGACAGCCGCAGGTCGCCGCCGCCCAGCGGGCGCTGGACGAGCTCGGTATCGACGACATCGCCGTGTGCGGCCTGGCCAAGCGCCTCGAAGAGGTCTGGGTGCCCGGCGAGGACGACCCGGTGGTGCTGCCACGTACCAGTGAGGGGCTCTATCTTCTTCAGCGTGTGCGCGACGAGGCGCACCGCTTCGCGATCACCTACCAGCGCGCCAAGCGGGCCCGGCGCTTCAGGGCGAGCCCGCTGGACGACGTGCCGGGCCTCGGCGAGACGCGCAAACAGGCGTTGATCAAGCATTTCGGCTCGGTGAAGAAGCTGCGGTCCGCGACGATCGACCAGATCTGCGAGGTTCCCGGCATAGGCCGCAAGACGGCCGAGTCGATCGCCGTGGCCCTCGCCCAGGCGGCCCCGGCGGCACCCGCCGTGAACACCGCGACTGGAGAGATCATGGAAGACGAGGAATTCGCGACAGAGGAATACGCGACAGACGCGGAATCCGAAACGACGGCGGGTTCCGCGGGGGAGCCCGTGTCCGCGGGCTCCTCGGACGAACGACGGGGGCAGGAGAGATGACCGAGCACGAGCAGGAAGAACCCTCGGCAGGGCGCACGGCGGAAACCCAACCGCCCGCGGCCGGAACCGGGGAACCACACACGGCTGAAACAGAGGCATCGCACAGCGAAGCGCGCGAGGATCGAACGCAACGAGAAACGGCCGGCGAGGAAGCCGGCCAAGAAGCCGGTGAAGCGGCACAGAAAGACGGAGCGGAAGTGAACACGGGCACGACCAACGAGACGGCCGGCGTCCCCGAGGCGGCCATTCCGGAGCTGGTGATCATCTCCGGGATGTCGGGCGCGGGCCGGTCCACCGCCGCCAAGTGTCTGGAGGACCTCGGCTGGTTCGTCGTCGACAACCTGCCGCCCGCGCTGATCCCCACGATGGTGGAGCTCGGCGCCCGCTCGCAGGGGAACGTGGCGCGGATCGCGGTCGTCGTCGACGTCCGCGGACGGCGATTCTTCGACAACCTGCGCGAGTCCCTCGCGGACCTGGAGACCAAGCACGTCACCCGGCGCATCGTCTTCCTGGAGTCCTCGGACGACGCCCTGGTGCGCCGCTTCGAGGGAGTGCGGCGCCCGCACCCCCTCCAGGGCGACGGCCGCATCGTCGACGGCATCGCCGCCGAGCGCGAACTGCTGCGCGAGCTGCGCGGCGACGCGGACCTGGTGATCGACACCTCCAGCCTGAACGTGCACGAGCTGCGCGCCAAGATGGACGCCCAGTTCGCGGGCGAGGAGGAGCCCGAGCTGCGGGCCACCGTCATGTCCTTCGGCTTCAAGTACGGCCTCCCGGTCGACGCCGACCTGGTCGTGGACATGCGGTTCCTGCCCAACCCGCACTGGGTCCCGGAGCTGCGCCAGTACACCGGCCTGAACGAGGAGGTGGCCGCGTACGTCTTCAACCAGCCCGGCGCCAAGGAGTTCCTCGACCGGTACGCCGAACTGCTGCGCCTCATCCAGACCGGCTACCGCCGCGAGGGCAAGCGCTATGTGACCATCGCGGTCGGCTGCACCGGCGGCAAGCACCGCTCCGTCGCCATGTCGGAGAAGCTCGCCGCCCGTCTGGTGTCCGAGGGAGTGGAGACGGTCGTCGTCCACCGGGACATGGGCCGAGAATGACGGGACGTAGTCCGCGGCTGAGCAGACTGCGGCGGATGGCCCCCGAGGCCCGCGGGGGCAAGCCGGTCGAGGGCCGTGGCGCCAAGCCGCGCCGCCGCGGCGCCCAGCCCAAGGTCGTCGCGCTCGGCGGCGGCATGGGCCTGTCCGCCTCGCTGACAGCGCTGCGCCGCATCACCGGAGATCTCACCGCCGTCGTCACGGTCGCCGACGACGGCGGCTCCAGCGGCCGGCTGCGCGACGAGCTGGGCGTGCTCCCGCCCGGCGACCTGCGCAAGGCCCTGGCCGCGCTGTGCGGTGACGACGACTGGGGCCAGACCTGGGCGCGCGTCATCCAGCACCGCTTCCAGTCCAAGGGCGAACTGCACGAGCACGCGGTCGGCAATCTGCTGATCGTCGCGCTCTGGGAGCAGCTCGGCGACCACGTCCAGGCCCTCGACCTGGTCGGCAGGCTGCTGGGCGCGCACGGCAGGGTGCTGCCCATGTCCGCCGTGCCCCTGGAGCTCCAGGCGCTCGTCAAGGGCCACGACCCGGAGCGGCCCGAGGACATCGACACCGTCCGCGGACAGGCGACCGTGGCGCTCACGCCCGGCGAGGTGCAGTCCGTGCACGTCGTGCCGCACGACCCGCCGGCCGTCCCCGAGGCCGTCGCGGCGGTCCTCGACGCGGACTGGGTGGTCCTCGGCCCCGGCTCCTGGTTCTCCTCGGTGATCCCGCACCTGCTGGTGCCCGAGCTGCTCGACGCGCTCACCGAGACGAAGGCCCGCCGGGTCCTCTCCCTGAATCTCGCTCCGCAGCCCGGAGAAACCGATGGCTTCTCCCCGCAGCGTCATTTGGAGGTTTTGGGACGACACGCCCCTAAACTCGCCCTGGACGTGGTGCTGGCCGACGAGGCCGCCGTGCCCGACCGCGATTTACTGACCGATGCCGCGAAGCGGTTCGGCGCCGCGGTCGAGCTGGCGCCCGTGGCCCGGACCGATGGGTCTCCGAGGCACGATCCGGAGCTGTTGGCCGCCGCGTACGACCGTATTTTTCGGATGCATGGAAGGATCGGCCCATGGCGATGACGGCAGCGGTGAAGGACGAGATTTCCCGGCTTCCCGTCACCCGGACCTGCTGCAGAAAGGCGGAGGTCTCCGCCATCCTGCGGTTCGCGGGCGGCCTTCACCTGGTGAGCGGCCGCATCGTGATCGAGGCGGAGCTGGACACGGCGATGGCGGCGCGCCGGCTGAAGCGGGACATCCTGGAGATCTTCGGCCACAGCTCCGAGCTGATCGTGATGGCTCCGGGCGGTCTGCGCCGCGGCTCCCGTTACGTCGTACGGGTGGTAGCGGGCGGTGACCAGCTGGCCCGCCAGACGGGGCTCGTGGACGGCCGGGGACGCCCGATCCGGGGTCTGCCGCCGCAGGTGGTCTCGGGGGCCACCTGCGACGCCGAGGCCGCCTGGCGCGGGGCCTTCCTGGCCCACGGCTCGCTCACCGAGCCCGGCCGCTCGTCCTCCCTGGAGGTGACCTGCCCGGGCCCGGAGGCCGCGCTCGCGCTGGTCGGCGCCGCCCGCCGCCTCTCGATCGCCGCGAAGGCACGCGAGGTACGGGGCGTGGACCGGGTCGTCGTCCGGGACGGGGACGCCATCGGCGCCCTCCTCACCCGCCTCGGCGCCCACGAGTCCGTGCTGGCCTGGGAGGAGCGGCGGATGCGCCGCGAGGTCCGCGCCACCGCCAACCGGCTCGCCAACTTCGACGACGCCAACCTGCGCCGCTCGGCCCGCGCGGCCG
>NZ_JAPWHT010000377.1:0-10329 GCF_027270795.1 Streptomyces sp. ActVer | reverse complement strand
CCAGCTCCAGCTCCAGCTCCAGCTCCAGCTCCAGCTCCAGCTCCAGCCACGGTCCCAGCACCCGCCCCGGGCACGGCCTCCGCTCCGGGCCCCGGCGTCGGTGCGACCGATTCCTGCGCCGGCCCCTTCTCCGTCGCGAGTTGCCCCTCCAGGTTGTCGACGAACTGGGCCAGCAGCTTCCCGCTGACCTCCTCGATGACCCCTCGGCCGAACTGCGCGATCCTGCCGGTGATCGTGAGGTGGGTGTCCACCGTCACCCGCGTCCCGTCGCCGTCCGGGACGAGCCGGGCGGTGACGCGGGCGTCGGCGTTTCCCTGGCCGCGGGTGTCGCGGCCGCGCGCGTGGAGTACCGCCGTACGCGCTTCGTCGTCCTTCTCCTCGAAGGAGACGACGCCCTTGTACTGGACGGTCATGGGGCCGACCTTCACCTTGACGACGCCGTTGTAGGTGTCGCCGTCCACGCCGGTGAGCTGGGCCCCGGGCATGCAGGGAGCGATCCGCTCCACGTCGGTCAGCAGGGACCAGGCCTGGTCGGGCGGCAGGTTCACTCGGAACTCGTTCGTGAAGTCCATGACGGACACACGATGGGCGCGGGCGGCCCGGCCGTCAATGAGCCCTTCAGGGTTTGCTTAACACGCCGCCCCCGGGACGCCCAAACCGGTGATCCGCCATGCTCCCCCAGCCCCGTCAGCTCCAGATCGTGACGTGGACCGGTGGTCGGAACTCGTTCATCGGAACGCCCTTGGACCGGGTGAGCACCGCCTGTGTCGCGGCCGGTGTCGTGACGAAGCGGCACAGCGCGGCGGCGGTCGTCGAGCGCCGTTCACCGGTGAGCGCGCTCGCGTACAGCATGCCGCCGGGCCGGGCGCGGGAGACGTGGAGGACGACAGGCGACCCACGGCGCAGCTCGTCGCGTACGACGTGGAGGAAAGCGATGGACAGCCCGGCCCCGCCTGCCACCGCGTTGAGAGCGGCCGTGACGCTGGGGAATGCCTTGGCCTTGGCGGCTCCGACTCCGACGTGGGACAGGAAGGTGCCGGACAGGGTGTCCGGGTCCAGTCCGGCCGGGCCCAACAGCCATGGCTCGTGGGCCAGTCGGGCGGGTGCCAGGCGCTTGCGGTGTCTGAGCGGGTGGTCCGGCGCCGCGACGACGACCAGTTGGAAGCGCAGAAAGGGGATCGACTCGATGCCCGGCTCCGGGCGCGACGCCGGGCCGATCGTGACATCGGCGCGGCGGTCGCGGAGCAGGTCGCCGAAGACCGCCACCGGCACAGCGAGGGTGTCGACGTCCAGGTCGGGCTGTCGCCGGCCGAAGGCCGCGAGCAGCGCGGGGAGGACCTGTTCTACGCCGGCCTCGGTGGACGCCACCCGCAGTTGGGCGGTGCCCGAGCCTGCCTGGCGGACCCGGTGGCGGGTCTCCTCGGCGAGGCCGACGATCTCGGCGGCTCCCGCGGCGAGGCGTCTGCCGCCCGGGGTGAGACTGATCCCGCCGGCGGCCCGGATGAAAAGCAGGTCGCCGAGTTCGCGGCGGAGCGCGGCGACCGCGCCGGAGACCGCGGCCTCGGTGACACCGAGCGACCCCGCGGCGCCCTTGACCGAGCCCAGACGGGCCACCGTGACGAATGCGCGGAGCTGAGTCAGCGTCATGTCCGCCATTACAACGGCTGTTCGACCGGTAGGACCCCCTCCGTTGCCCAGGTCTCTTAAGCATTCGCTTGAGTCGCCGTTGACCGCCTCACCCCTTCGCGCAATTGTTCCCCTCGGACCGCCGGAAACCGGCCAGGTCCTCAATCGACGGACGGCTCCCCCCGCGCGCTGCCTCGCCCGGGCGCGCCGGGCGGGCCCGGTCCGGGAGGGAGCGTGCCGTGCAGGTACCCGCTTCGTTCGACTACCAGCGCGCCGAGAGCGTGGACGAGGCGCTGGAACTGCTGCGGCGCCACGGCGAGGAGGCCCGGGTCGTGGCCGGCGGACACAGTCTGCTGCCGATGAAGAAGCTGCGCCTGGCCGCGCCCGAGGTCCTCGTCGACATCAACGACCTCCACGAGCTCGACCACATCGCCCTGGTCGGCGACGAACTGCGCGTCGGCGCCCTCACCCGGCACCGCACGCTGCTGGAGTCGGAGCTGGTCGGCCGGTACTTTCCCATCGTCCACGACGCGGAGAAGGTGATCGCCGACCCACCGGTCCGCAACCGGGGCACGATCGGTGGCTCCCTGTGCCAGGCCGACCCCTCGGAGGATCTCTCCGCGGTGTGCGGCGCGCTGCATGCCCGTGCCGTCATCCGCGGGGCGGGCGGCGAACGGATCGTCTCCATGGCCGACTTCCACCAGGGCCCGTACGAAACGGCCGTGGGTGTCGGCGAGATGCTGACCGAGGTGCGGCTGCCGGTCCTGCCGGGTGCGGGCAGCGCGTACGAGAAGGTCGAGCGCAAGGCCGGGGACTGGGCCGTCGCCGCGGCGGGAGTCGCCCTGACGCTGCGCGAGGGGCGGATCGCCGACGCGGGCGTGGGTCTGGCGGCGGTCGGTGCCGGGGCGCTGAACCTGCACGCGGTCCAGACGCTGCTGAACGGCAGCGAACCGTCCGAGGCGCTGTACGAGGAGGCGGGCCGGGTGGCGTCCGACAGCTGTTCGCCGGTCACCGACGGCCGGGGCAACGCCGAGTACAAGCGGCATCTGGCAGGCGAACTCACCCGGCGGGCGCTGCGGCGGGCGGTCGCCCGGGCCGGGCGGCCCATCGGGTCCACGGCAAGGGAGGCGTGAGGCGCATGCGGATCACCGTCAACGTCAACGGCTACGACCACACCCGGGAGGTCGAGCCCCGGCATCTGCTCGTGCGCTTCCTCCGCGACGACCTGGAACTGACCGGCACCCACTGGGGCTGCGACACCAGCAACTGCGGCACGTGCGTGGTGCTGATGGACGGGGAGCCCGTCAAGAGCTGCACGGTCCTGGCGGTCATGGCGGCCGGTCACGAGATCCGCACGGTCGAGGACCTGGCGGACGGAGACCAACTGGACCCCGTTCAGCAGGGGTTCATCGAGCAGCACGGTCTGCAGTGCGGGTTCTGCACCCCGGGGATGATGCTCACCGGCCGGGCCCTCCTGGACCGCAATCCGGATCCGTCCGAGCAGGAGATCCGCGAGGCCATCTCCGGCCAGCTGTGCCGGTGCACCGGCTATCTGAACATCGTCAAGTCCATCCAGTGGGCGGCGAGGAACCGGGCCGAGACCGACGGAGTCACGGAGATAGCAGGGAGTCAGTCATGACGGCCGTCGACGAACCCCGCGTCGCGCCCGCGCCGGACGAACGGCCCATCGGCTTCGGCCGGATGAAGCGCAAGGAGGACCCCCGCTTCGTACGCGGCAAGGGCCGCTATGTCGACGACATCCACCTGCCCGGCATGCTGCACGGCGCTGTGCTGCGCAGTCCGTTCGCGCATGCCCGCATCGTCTCCATCGACACCTCGGCCGCCGAGGCCCATCCCAAGGTCAAGGCGGTGATCACCGGCGAGACGCTCGCGGGTCTGGGCCTCGCCTGGATGCCGACGCTGTCCATGGACACGCAGGCCGTACTCGCCACCGACAAGGTGCGCTTCCAGGGGCAGGAGGTCGCGTTCGTGGTCGCCGAGGACCACTACGCGGCGCGCGACGCCATCGAGTTGATCGACGTCGAGTACGAACCGCTGGACGCGGTCGTCAACGCCCGCCATGCCCTCGACGCGGACGCACCCGTCATCCGGGACGACCTCGAAGGCCGTACGGACAACCACATCTTCGACTGGGAGGCGGGCGACAGCGCGGCCACCGACGAGGTGTTCGCGCGGGCCGACGTCGTGGTCGAGCAGACCATGCTCTACCCGCGCGTCCACCCTGCCCCGCTGGAGACCTGCGGGGCGGTCGCCGCCATGGACCCGGTCGACGGCAAACTCACCCTCTACTGCACCACCCAGGCACCGCACGCCCACCGCACGCTCTACGCCATGGTGGCCGGGATCCCCGAGCACAAGATCCGGGTCGTCTCCCCCGACATCGGCGGCGGTTTCGGCAACAAGGTCGGGATCTACCCGGGTTACGTGTGCGCGGTCGTCGGCTCGATCGTCACCGGACGGCCCGTGAAGTGGATGGAGGACCGCTCCGAGAACCTGATGAGCACCTCCTTCGCCCGCGACTACCACATGACCGGCGAGATCGCCTCGACCCGGGACGGGAAGATCCTGGGCGTACGGGTCAAGGTCCTCGCCGATCACGGCGCCTTCAACTCCACGGCGCAGCCCACCAAGTACCCGGCCGGCTTCTTCCACATCTTCACCGGCTCGTACGACATCGAGGCCGCCCACTGCCAAGTCACCGGCGTCTACACCAACAAGGCACCCGGCGGCGTCGCGTACGCCTGCTCCTTCCGGGTCACCGAAGCGGTGTATCTGATCGAGCGGATGGTGGACTGCCTGGCGGCCGAACTCGGCACTGATCCGGCCGAGTTGAGGATGCGCAACCTGCTGCGGCCCGAGCAGTTCCCCTACGAGAACAAGACGGGCTGGACCTACGACTCCGGCGACTACCCCGCCTGTCTGCGCAAGGCACTGGATATCGCCGGGTACGAGGAGCTGCGCAAGGAGCAGAGCGAGAAGCGCGGCCGGGGCGAACTCATGGGCATCGGGCTGTCGTTCTTCACCGAGACCGTCGGCGCCGGGCCGCGCAAGCACATGGACATCCTCGGCCTCGGCATGGCCGACGGCTGCGAGCTGCGGGTGCATCCGACCGGCAAGGCGGTGGTCCGGCTGAGCGTGCAGACGCAGGGGCAGGGCCACGAGACGACGTTCGCGCAGATCGTCGCCGAGGAGCTGGGCATCCCTCCCGAGGACATCGACGTCGTGCACGGCGACACCGACCAGACTCCGTTCGGGCTCGGTACATACGGCAGCCGGTCGACTCCCGTGTCGGGAGCGGCGGCTGCCGTGGTGGCGCGGAAGGTGCGGGACAAGGCACGGATCATCGCCGGGGCCATGCTGGAGGTCCACCCGGACGATCTGGAGTGGACGAAGGGCCGTTGGTCGGTCGCGGGCGATCCCGCGATGACGAAGACGATCCAGGAGATCGCGCTCGCCGCGCACGGGTCGCTGGAGCTGCCGGACGGTGTGGAGGGCCACCTGGAGGCGACGACCGTCTACAACCCGCCCAACCTGACGTATCCGTTCGGTGCGTACGTCTGCGTTGTCGACGTCGATTCCGGCACGGGCGCCGTCAAGGTGCGGCGCTTCATCGCGGTGGACGACTGCGGGACCCGTATCAATCCGATGATCATCGAGGGTCAGGTGCACGGCGGGCTGGCCGACGGGGTCGGTATGGCGCTGATGGAGTTGATCAGCTTCGACGAGGACGGCAACTGTCTGTCCGGGTCCTTCATGGACTATCTGCTGCCGACCGCGCTGGAGGTCCCGGCCTGGGAACTGGACCACACCGTCACGCCCTCCCCGCACCATCCGATCGGCGCGAAGGGCATCGGCGAGTCCGCGACCGTCGGTTCGCCGCCGGCCGTCGTCAACGCGGTCCTCGACGCGATCGGCGTACGCCACGCCGACATGCCGCTGACCCCGAGCCGGGTGTGGCAGGCGCTGCACCGGGGCGAGGTGGAGGCACCGCAATGAGCCCCGCCGCACCCCCACTTGAGGCACGCATGGCCGAACTGACCGGACGGCACGTGCCGTTCGTGAAGGCCACCGTCGTTCGCGCCCGTCGCCCGGCGAGCGCGCGGCCGGGCGACACCGCACTGGTCCTCGCGGACGGCCGGGTCGAGGGCTTCGTCGGAGGTGCCTGCGCGGAGGCCACCGTACGGGTGCAGGCGCTGCGGACGCTGCGCAGCGGGGAATCGCTGCTGCTGCGCATCTCACCGGAGGAGACGGCGGACGGCGCCGGGGAACCGGTCGTCGAGGAGGGGGCGGTGAGCGTCGCCAATCCGTGCCTGTCCGGCGGCGAGTTGGAGATCTTCCTGGAGCCACTGCGGCCCGTGCCGCGCGTGGTGGTCCTGGGCGAGTCCCCCATCGCCCGCGCGTTCGCGGCCTTCGGGCCGGTGCTCGGTTACGAGATCACGGAGGCGCCCGGCGCCGAGGGGATCACGCCGGAGGACCTGGCCGGGAGCCAGGCGCTGGTGATCGCCTCCCACGGCCGGGGCGAGGAGCCGGTGCTCGTCTCGGCCGTGCGCGCGGGGGTGCCGTACATCGGGCTTGTGGCCAGCCCCAGGCGCGGGGCGGCGGTGCTGGACGGTCTGGCGCTCGATGCCGAGCAGCGCGCGAGGATACGCACACCGGCGGGTCTGTGGATCGGTGCCCGCACGCCTGGCGAGATCGCGGTGTCGATCCTCGCGGAGGTGATTCAGGCGGTGAGGGGGCGCTCCGTGGAAGTGGAGGCTGAGGCGCCTTCGGAGACTCCGGAGACCGGCTCGGTGACGGCCGTCGATCCCGTGTGCGGGATGACGGTCTCCGTCGCGGACGGCACCCCGTACTCCGACGGGGGCGGCGACGAGCGCCGCTGGTTCTGCTGTGCCGGCTGTCGTGCCGCGTACGAGAAGGACCCCGCCCGCTATGCGAAGGCCGACGCCTCGTGAGCGAGTACGTCGAGCGCTGTCTGCCGGGCGTGGAGAGTCTGCGCGCGGCGCTGGACTCGCTGGGCTATCTCGCCGACGACGGTCTGGCCACCGCGCTCTTCCTCGCCCTGCGCCTGCCGCAACCGCTGCTTCTGGAGGGCGAGGCGGGCGTCGGCAAGACCGAGGCGGCCAAGGCGGTGGCCGCGATCCTGGGCAGCCCGCTGATCCGGCTGCAGTGCTACGACGGTCTGGACGCGGCCGAGGCGCTGTACGAGTGGAACTATCCGCGCCAACTGCTCGGCATCCGCCTGGCCGAGTCCCGGTACGAACAGCTCAGTGATGCCGATCTGTTCAGCGAGGAGTATCTGCTGCGGAGGCCCGTGCTCGCGGCGCTCACCCACCCCGGCCCGGCCCCCGCCGTGCTGCTCATCGACGAGATCGACCGCGCCGACGACGACTTCGAGGCGTTTCTGCTCGAAGTACTGGCCGAGGCGGCGGTGACCATCCCGGAGATCGGCACCATCCGGGCCGCCGTGCCGCCCGTCGTGCTGCTCACCTCCAACCGCACCCGTGATCTCCATGACGCGCTCAAGCGCCGGTGCCTCTATCACTGGATCGACTATCCGGACACGGAACGGATCGTCGAGATCGTGCGCCGCCGGGTACCCGGGACGTCGAGGGAACTGGCGGTCGCGGTGTCGGCGGCGGTAAGGCGGCTGCGGGCCCTGGACGTGCAGAAGGCCCCGGGCGTCGCCGAGACCATCGACTGGGCCTCCGCGCTGAACCTGCTCGGCGTGCCCCGTCTCGACGCCGAGATCGCCGGGCGCACGCTCGGCTCCCTGCTGAAGTACCGCGAGGACCAGGAGCTGGTGCGGGAGCGCGGCCTGGACTGGCTGGTCGCGGGCCGACAGCTGTGACCGCGACGGCGGTTCCGCTCTTCGACCGGGCAGAGTTCGCGGGCCGGCTCGGCGCGGAACTGCGGCACGCAGGGGTGGGAGTGACTCCGGAGCGCTCGGTGCGGTTCCTGGAGGCGCTGCGTCTGCTGCCACCGGTGGACCGTACGGCGCTGTACTGGACGGCACGGCTGGCGTTCGTGACGGATCGCGAGCAGATCGAGCCGTTCGAGAGGGTCTTCGACGCGGTCTTCGCGGGCGGGTCCCGCTCGGTGGCAGTCCGCAGAGCCGGTGCCGAATCCGAGCCTGCGCCAGGCACCGGCCCCGAAGCCGGTCGGCACCCACCGCTCTCCGGCATCGGCTCGGATCCCACCCGCGCTCCCCTGCCGGGCGGCGCCTTCGGCGAGGCATCGGACCGTGACCGTACACAGACCCCGGACAAGGACCGGCGGGCCGAGGAGGTACCGACGGCGGGCACCACGGCCGAAGTCCTCGCCCACAAGGACTTCGCTGCCCTGGACCCCGCCGAACTGGCCCAACTCAACCGGCTCCTCGCCCTGTTGACTCTCAAGGCACCGCTGCGCCGCGGCCGCCGCCAGGAGACCGACCGTCGGGGCCGCCGCATCGACCTGCGCCGAACCCTGCGCACCGGCCAGCGCACCGGCGGCGAGGCGGTACTGCTGGCCCGCAGCCGCCATCGTCTGCGGCGGCGACGGCTGGTGCTGCTGTGCGACATCTCCCGCTCCATGGAGCCGTACACACGCGCCTACCTCCGCCTCTTCCCACGAGCGGCGGCCGGTGCGGCGGCCGAGGCGTTCGTCTTCGCCACCCGACTCACCCGTCTGACCCCCGTCCTGCGGCACACCGGCCCGTCCGGCGTGGACGCCGCGCTGCGCCGAGCGGGCGCCGCCGCGTCCGACTGGTCCGGCGGCACCCGCATCGGCCACGCACTGGCCGAGTTCAACAACCGCTTCGGCCGCCGGGGCATGGCACGCGGCGCCGTCGTGGTCATCTTCTCCGACGGCTGGGAGGGCGAGGACCCCACCGCCGTCGCCCGCGAAATGGCCCGCCCCGCCCGCCTCACCCACCGCATCATCTGGGTCAACCCCCGCAAGGCGGCCCCCGGCTACACCCCACGCACCGCAGGCATGACCGCCGCGCTCCCCTACTGCGACGCATTCGTGAGCGGCCACAGCCTGGCAGCTCTCATGGAGGTGGTGGAGGCGATCGCGGGCAACGAGGCGGCTCCCGGTGTGTAGGGCGGGCCGGCTTCGCGGGCGGGACCTACGCTGGCGATTCGGTGTCAGGTGTCCGGCCCAAGTCCCGCGTTCGACCAGGAGGTACTCGTGGAGTCATCCGGCGACAACCCGCAAGCCGTTCCGGCTCTCCGTCGTCCGCCCCGTCAAGTCGACAGCCTCCTGTGGGAACCCAGCGAGCGTTGGGTGCGCGGGACGAAAGGCGATGTGACTGTCGTCGACAGTCGGCGGCCGGTGCTGGTGTGGGAGCCCGGTCGGCCGGTGCCGTTGTACGCGTTTCCGCGTGAGGACGTGCGTACGGATCTGTTGCGGGAGACGGAGAAGTCCGCCGGGCGGCCGCACGCCGGGACGACGCTCTTCTACGACCTCGACATCGGCGGTGAGACCATCGCCGGCGCGGCCTGGACGTATCCGGGCGAGGAGTTGGGCTCGTACATCTCGTTCGAGTGGTTCGGGCGGGAGGTGCTCGACCACTGGTACGAGGAGGACGAGGAGATCTTCGTTCATCCGCGTGACCCGCACAAACGGGTGGACGCGTTGCCCAGTTCGCGGCATGTCCAGGTCGAGATCGACGGCACGGTCGTCGCGGACACCCGCACGCCGATCCTCCTCTTCGAGACCGGTCTGCCCGTGCGGTACTACCTCCCGCGCGAGGACGTACGCCTCGGTCTGTTCACGCCCGGCGACCTCACGACCCGCTGCCCCTACAAGGGCGTGGCGACCGACTACTGGTCGTGGCCCGGCGAGGACGTACCGCCGAACATCGCGTGGAGCTATCCCGACCCTCTCCCGGCCGTAGGTGTCATCAAGGACCGGGTGGCCTTCTTCAACGAGGCCGTCGACATCACGGTCGACGGGGAGCGGCTCGAGCGGCCTGTCACCGAATTCATCAAGCCTCGGAAGTGATCAAGCCTCGGGAGTGATGAGGGCGGTCGGAGACCGCGTAGTCGTCAGCCTGTGTCGGGGGTTGGGTCTCCTGGAGCGATCAGGCCGGTCTCGTAAGCGAGCACGACCGCCTGGACGCGGTCTCGGAGGTCCAGCTTCGACAGGATGCGGCCGATGTGGGTCTTGACCGTGGTGGGGCTGAGGAACAGGCGGTCCGCGAGTTCGGCGTTGCTGAGGCCTGTCGCGAGCAGCCGGAGCACCTCCAGTTCGCGTGGGGTGAGGCCGGACAGGTCTCGGTGGAGGGTCGGCGGCCGGGGCTCCTCGCGGTGGGCGAAGCGTTCGATCAGCCGGCGGGTGATGGTGGGCGCGAGAAGCGCGTCGCCGGACCGCACCAGGCGGACGGCAGCCACCAGGTGCTCGGGGGTGACGTCCTTGAGCAGGAAGCCGCTGGCCCCGGCGGTGAGGGCCGCGTAGACGTAGTGGTCGAGGTCGTACGTGGTGAGGATGATGACCCGGGTGTCGCCCGGGCCTTCGTCTCCGAGGATCCGCCTGGTCGCCTCGATGCCGTCCATCCGCGGCACCCGGATGTCCATGAGGACGACGTCGGGCCGGGTGCGCCGGACGGCGGCGACCGCCTCGGCCCCGTCGGGCGCCTCCGCCGTCACCTCGATGCCGTCGGCGGCGAGGATCATCCCGGAGCCCGTACGGACCAGGGCC
>NZ_JAPWHT010000376.1:0-10343 GCF_027270795.1 Streptomyces sp. ActVer | reverse complement strand
GCGCTCGCGGGTCTGGGCGCCGACGGCTGGGCCGAGTTGCTGCGGTTCGCCGCACGGGCCGCGGCGATCACCTGCTCGCGGGCGGGCGCGGAGCCGCCGTACGCGCATGAGTTGGGTGCCTTCTAGAGAAGGCCGGAGGAGCCGAGGCTCGGCGAGACGCGGGCAGCCGGTCGGCTTCGGGGCGGGCGACGAGGTCGGTCCGGGTGTGACGGGCAGAGCGGCAACGCGCCACGCCCCGGGGTGAGTTCCCATGGAGCGCGGCGCGTTGTGCGTGGGCTGCGGACCCGCCTCAGGCCTTGCGGGCCCTCGTCGTCTTCTTCGCCGGGGTCGCCTTCTTCGTGACCGCGGCCGCCTTCTTGGTCGCCGTGTTGTTGGCGGCCTTTTCGGTGGTGGCCTTGGTGGTGGTCCTGGCGGTCGTGGTCTTGGCCGTCGCCGTCTTCTTCGCCGTCGACCTGGCGGCCACCGCCTTCTTGGCGGCCGTCTTGCGCGGGGCCTTCACCTCCGAGGCGTCGCTGACGCGCTCGGCGCCCAGGACCTCTCGCAGGAACTTGCCCGTGTGGCTGGCCGGAACCCCGGCGACCTCCTCGGGTGTGCCCTCCGCGATGACGAGGCCACCGCCGCCACCGCCCTCGGGGCCCATGTCGACGACCCAGTCGGCGGTCTTGATGACATCGAGGTTGTGCTCGATGACGATGACCGTGTTGCCCTTGTCGACCAGGCCGGACAGCACGGTGAGCAGCTTGCTGATGTCCTCGAAGTGCAGACCGGTGGTCGGCTCGTCGAGGACGTACACCGTGCGTCCGGTCGAGCGCTTCTGGAGCTCGCTGGCGAGCTTCACACGCTGGGCCTCACCGCCGGACAGGGTCGTCGCGGACTGGCCGAGGCGTACATAGCCGAGGCCGACGTCGTTCAGCGTCTTGAGGTGGCGGGAGATCGCCGGGACCGCCTCGAAGAAGTGCATGCCTTCCTCGATCGGCATGTTCAGGATGTCGGCGATGGACTTGCCCTTGTAGTGGACGTCCAGGGTCTCCCGGTTGTAGCGGGCACCGTGGCAGACCTCGCACGGGACGTACACGTCCGGGAGGAAGTTCATCTCGATCTTGATCGTGCCGTCGCCCGAGCAGTTCTCGCAGCGGCCGCCCTTGACGTTGAAGGAGAAGCGGCCGGGCAGATAGCCGCGGACCTTCGCCTCGGTCGTCTCGGCGAACAGCTTGCGGACGTGGTCGAAGACTCCGGTGTACGTCGCCGGGTTCGACCGGGGGGTACGGCCGATGGGCGACTGGTCGACGTGCACGACCTTGTCGACGAGGTCGTCGCCGTCCACGCGCGTGTGCCGCCCGGGAACGCTCCTCGCGCCGTTCAGCTCGCGGGCCAGGTGCGTGTACAGGATGTCGTTGACCAGCGTGGACTTGCCGGATCCGGAGACTCCCGTGACGGCCGTGAGGACGCCCAGCGGGAACGACACGTCGATGTCCTGCAGGTTGTTCTCGCGGGCGCCGTGCACCGTGAGCTGCCGGGACGGGTCGTGGGGGCGCCGGATGTCGGGCAGCGGGATGGCCTTCTTGCCGGACAGGTACTGACCGGTCATCGACTCGTCGTTGGCGAGGAGCTCCTTCAGGGAACCGCTGTGCACGACCTTGCCGCCGTGCTCGCCCGCGCCGGGGCCGATGTCGACGATCCAGTCGGCGACCTTGATGGTGTCCTCGTCGTGCTCGACGACGATGAGCGTGTTGCCCATGTCGCGCAGCCGGACCAGGGTCTCGATGAGCCGGTGGTTGTCGCGCTGGTGCAGGCCGATGGACGGCTCGTCCAGCACGTACAGGACGCCGACGAGGCCCGAGCCGATCTGGGTCGCGAGGCGGATGCGCTGGGCCTCGCCGCCGGAGAGGGTGCCCGCGGCGCGGTTGAGCGACAGGTAGTCGAGGCCTACGTCGACCAGGAACCGCAGTCGTTCGTTGACCTCCTTCAGGACGCGCTCGGCGATCTTCTTGTCGCGGGCGTCGAGCTTCAGCTCGCCCAGGAAGTCCGCGCAGTCGCTGATGGACATGGCGGAGACCTCGGCGATCGACTTCTCCATGACCGTGACCGCGAGGACGACCGGCTTGAGGCGCGTGCCCTGACAGGTGGGGCAGGGCACCTCGCGCATGTAGCCCTCGAAGCGCTCGCGGCTCGCGTCGCTCTCGGCCTCGCTGTGCCGCCGCTTCACGAAGGGGACGGCGCCTTCGAAGGGCGTGGTGTAGACACGCTCTCTGCCGTACCGGTTCCGGTAGCGGACCTCGATCTGCGTCTTGTGTCCGTGGATCAGTGCCTTCTTGGCGCGCTGCGGAAGACCGGCGAAGGGGATGTCGGTCCGGAATCCCAACGCGTCCGCGAGGGCTCCGATGAGGCGTCCGAAGTAGTCCTTGGTGTGGCCGTGCGACCAGGGGTGGATGGCGCCCTCGTCGAGGGACTTGTCCTCGTCCGGGACGATCAGCTCCGGGTCGACCTCCATGCGCGTACCGATACCCGTGCAGTCCGGGCAGGCGCCGAAGGGCGAGTTGAAGGAGAAGGAGCGGGGCTCCAGCTCCTCGAAGGACAGGTCGTCGTACGCGCAGTACAGGTGCTCCGAGTACATGCGCTCGCGCTCGGGGTCGTCGGCGGGGAGGTCGACGAAGTCCAGCACCACCATGCCGCCGGAGAGACCGAGGGCGGTCTCCACGGAGTCGGTCAGCCGGCGCTTGGCGCCCTCCTTGACCGTGAGGCGGTCGATGACCACCTCGATGGTGTGCTTCTCCTGCTTCTTCAGCGTGGGCGGCTCGGTGAGCTGGATCGTCTCGCCGTCGACCCGGGCGCGGCTGTACCCCTTGGTCTGGAGATCGGAGAAGAGGTCGACGAACTCACCCTTGCGCTCGCGCACCAGCGGCGACAGGACCTGGAAGCGGCTTCCCTCCGGCAGCTCCAGGACCTTGTCGACGATGGCCTGCGGCGACTGGCGCGTGATGGGGCGGCCACACTCGGGGCAGTGCGGCTTGCCGATGCGCGCGAAGAGAAGACGCAGATAGTCGTAGACCTCGGTGATGGTGCCGACCGTCGAGCGCGGGTTGCGCGAGGTCGACTTCTGGTCGATGGAGACCGCCGGGGAAAGACCTTCGATGAAGTCGACATCCGGCTTGTCCATCTGGCCGAGGAACTGCCGGGCGTACGAGGAGAGCGACTCCACATAGCGCCGCTGGCCCTCGGCGAAGATCGTGTCGAAGGCCAGCGAGGACTTGCCCGACCCCGACAGGCCCGTGAAGACGATGAGCGAGTCGCGCGGGAGGTCGAGCGAGACATTCTTCAGATTGTGCTCGCGCGCTCCACGGACGATGAGACGGTCGGCCACGCCGGTCCGCACCTTTCTTGAGAGAAGTGACAGGGGCGAGGCCCCCGGCTTTTCAGACGACGGGGCCCCCGTCTTTTTCAGACTAGAGGGAGCCACTGACAGCGCCGGTCCGGTTTCCCTGGTTCACAACAATCCCGGGCCCTCCAGCATGCCCGACGCCGCACCCGACCATATAGCACGTGCATTCGATTTACGGCGGCTGCCCGCAACCTTCACCCAAACGTGTGGCGGGACTATCGTCGGGCCCATGAACGATCATGTGCGCGACCTGGCGTCTGTACGTGACGCGACCGAGCGGCTCCTCACCGCAGTCGGCAAACTGGACAACGCCTCCGTGGCCGAGCCGTCACGGCTGCCCGGCTGGAGCCGCGGCCACGTCCTCGCCCACCTGGCCCGAAACGCGGACGCTCTCGTGAACGTCCTCGAAAGCCGGCCGATGTACGTCTCCGGGGAGGCCCGGGACGCCGACATCGGACGGGACGCCCCGCGCCCCCTGCAGACACAGCTCACCGACCTCCGCGAGAGCGCGGCCCGCTTCCAGGAGGCGGGGGCCGCGCCCGCGGACTGGTCCCGCACGGTGGAGCTGCGCAACGGAGTCACCGACTCGGCGTCCGGGGTGCCGTTCCGGCGGTGGATCGAGGTCGAGTTGCACCACGTCGATCTGGGGATCGGATACGACCTGGAGGACCTCCCGGAGGAGTTCGTGGAGCGCGAGATCGCCTTCCTCACGGACCGCTTCGCCGGGCACCCCGAGGTGCCGCACACGCGCGTCACGGACGGCACGCGCGCGTGGAGCACGGGACGCGTCTCCGGAGACGGCGACCCAGAGCGAGCGGTGGGCACCGAGGGCGGCGCGGAAGTGACCGTGACCGGCTCCACGCCCGCCCTCCTCGGCTGGCTCGCGGGCCGCCGCGACGGGTCCGTGCTGAGCGTCGAAGGCGGTCCGCTGCCCGCACTCCCCCCGCTATAGGCTGGGCGCCATGACGTACAGCGGAGCGGTGACGGTCGGCGGCCCTGCGGATGTGCACGAGTTGCGGGACCTGATGATCTCCAAGGTCGCGGTCGGCCCGATGAACAACAACGCCTATCTGCTGCGCTGCCGGGCCACGGACGAGCAGTTGCTGATCGACGCGGCCAACGACACCGCGACTCTCCTCACGCTGATCGGTGACGACGGCATCGCGTCCGTCGTCACCACGCATCAGCACGGCGACCACTGGCAGGCACTCGCGGAGGTCGTGACGGCCACGGGCGCGCGCACGTACGCGGGACGGGACGACGCCGAAGGCATCCCCGTACCGACGGACGTGCCCGTCCAGGACGGCGACACGATCCGGGTGGGGAACGTGGAGCTGACCGCCCGCCACCTGGTGGGCCACACGCCCGGCTCGATCGCCCTGGTCTACGACGACCCGCACGGACACCCGCATGTGTTCACGGGTGACTGTCTCTTCCCGGGTGGTGTGGGCAACACACGTAAGGACGCGAAGGCGTTCGCCAGTCTGATCCACGACGTCGAGACGAAGATCTTCGACGCGCTGCCGGACGAGACCTGGGTCTACCCGGGACACGGCGACGACACGACACTGGGCGCCGAGCGTCCGCATCTGCCGGAGTGGCACGCGCGGGGTTGGTGAACCGTACGGCGCCGGACGGACGTTGGTGAGCCGTTCGGACACCGTGCCCCGGCGTGCGCCGGGGCACGGTTGCACGCCGGGCGGCGGTGGACCGTCGGGCGTGGGCGACGGCGAACCATCGGGCACCGGGCCGGAGTTGGCGAGGCGTCCGATGTCGGGTGTGCGGTCCCCGGCCGTGCGCGCCGGTGCGCGCCCCGTGTGAACGGAGCGCACACTCCGGTGCCCCGCACGCGCTCCCCGCGCACGGGGAGCGCGCGGTCCACTGGTAGCTGGTCCCGCACAGGATGACGGCTCCTGCGCGGACGGGTCGCCGGCCTGTCGATCCCCGCCCTCGGCCGGCGGCCCCGCCCTGGCAGCGGTGGCCGACGTCCGGCGGCCACCGCCCAGGACGTCGTGACGCCCTTGCGCCCCACGAGTTCACAACATTGCAACACCAGTTCCCATCATGCGGACAGTTGCCCCTGTGACCTCGACAGACGGACCTGCCCACTGTCACTCTCCCGCCATGCATCTTGCCCAACGCGCCTTGCGCCGCGCCGCGTCCACCGCCACCGTCGCTCTGCTCGCCGTCGCCGTCGGCTGCGCCCCGCAGCCCGAGGAGAAGGCCTCCGACAAGCCCTCCGGTTCCGGAGCCGAATCCTGCGCCAAGGGCAAGCTGGGCACGGAAGTCTCCGGGAAGCTGACCATCGCGACCGACGAACCCGCGTACGAGCCGTGGTTCAAGGACGACAAGCCGGCCAACGGCGAGGGCTTCGAGTCGGCCGTCGCGTACGCCGTGGCGAAGCAGCTCGGCTACGACAAGGGCGACGTCGTCTGGCAGAGCGTGCCCTTCAACAAGGCCTTCGCACCCGGCGAGAAGACCTTCGACTTCGACATCAACCAGGTGTCGATCAGCGACGAGCGCAAGAAGGCCGTCGACTTCTCGTCCGGCTACTACGACGTGCGCCAGGCCGTCATCGCGCTGAAGGACTCCAAGGCCGCGAAGGCGAAGAGCATCGCCGACCTCAAGGGCGTGAAGCTGGGCGCCCAGGTCGGCACCACCAGCCTGAACTACATCGACGACGTGGTGAAGCCGACCGAGCAGCCGGCCGCGTACGCGAAGAACGACCAGGCCAAGTCCGCGCTGAAGAACGGTCAGGTGGACGCCATCGTGGTCGACCTGCCGACCGCGTTCTACATCACCGCGGCCGAGGTGACGGACGCGAGGATCGTCGGGCAGTTCGAGAACCAGGGCGGTACGCCCGAACAGTTCGGTCTCGTCCTGGACAAGGGCAGCGCGCTCACCTCGTGCGTGACGGACGCCGTGGACGCCCTGCGCGAGGACGGCACGCTCGCCGCCGTCGAGAAGCAGTGGCTGTCCGACGCCGTCGACGCGCCGGTCCTCAAGTGACGCTCGTGAAGGAGGAGTCGGGCGGGGAGCCGGAAGGAGACTCCGGCGACGGAGAGGCACGCGAGGCGTACGTCCCGTCGCCGCGGCGGATCGAGCGGGAGCGGTACAAGCGCTCCCGTGCCCGCCGCGCGACGGCGATCGCCGCGCTGTCCACCCTCGTGACCGGCATCGTCCTCTACCTCGTCGTCGTCAACGCGCCCGGCTGGCCGCGCACCAAGGAGACGTTCTTCAGCGCGCAGTACGCGCGCGAGGCGTTCCCCAAGGTCCTCGAAGGGCTGTGGCTGAACGTCCGGCTCCTGCTCGTGTGCGGCGCCGCGGTCCTCGTCCTCGGCATGCTGATCGCCGTCGCCCGCACCCTGCGCGGCCCGGTGTTCTTCCCGCTGAGGGCGCTGGCCGCCGCGTACACCGACTTCTTCCGCGGGCTGCCGCTGATCATCAACCTGATGATCGTGGTCCTGGGCGTGCCGGCGCTGCGGCTGCAGGGCATCACGGTCGATCCGGTGCTGCTCGGCGGGACGGCTCTCACCCTGACCTACTCGGCGTACGTCGCCGAGGTGTTCCGCGCCGGCATCGAGTCGGTCCATCCCTCGCAGCGCGCCGCGGCCCGCTCGCTGGGGCTGAGCAACCGTCAGGCGCTGCGGTACGTGGTACTCCCCCAGGCCGTACGCCGTCAGGTGCCGCCGCCGCTCAACGACCTGGTGTCCCTGCAGAAGGACACCGGGCTCGTCTCGATCGGCGGAGCCGTCGACGCCGTGCGCGCCGCGGACATCATCGTGGGCCGCAGCCTCAACTACACGCCGTACATCGTCGCGGGACTCGTCTTCGTCGCGCTGACCATCCCGATGACCCGCTTCACCGACTGGGTCACGGCACGGATGGACCGGCGGCAGGCGCAGGGAGGGAGCATATGAGCGAGACACCCAAGGACTCCGGCGTGCCCGTGCTGCGGATGGAGGCCGTCCGCAAGACCTTCGGCGACTCGGTCGTACTGCGGGACGTCGATCTGGAGGTCGCCCCGCACACGGTGACGGCGCTGATCGGGGCCTCCGGCTCTGGCAAGTCGACGCTGCTGCGCTGCGCGAACCTGCTGGAGGAGATCGACGACGGCGCCATCTGGCTGGACGACGAGGAGATCACCGACCCCCGGGCCGACCAGGACGCGGTGCGCCGCCGGATCGGCGTGGTCTTCCAGGCGTACAACCTCTTTCCGCACATGACCGTCCTGCAGAACATCACGCTGGCCCCGCGCCGCGTGCACGGCGTGGACCGCCCGGAGGCGGAGGCGCACGCCCGTGAGCTGCTCGACCGGCTCGGGCTCGGCGCCAAGGCGGACGAGTACCCGGACCGGCTGAGCGGCGGCCAGCAGCAACGGGCCGCGATCATCCGCGCCCTGGCCGTACGCCCCAGGCTGCTGCTCCTCGACGAGATCACCGCGGCCCTCGACCCGGAGCTGGTGGGTGAGGTCCTCGCCGTCGTGCGTGACTTGAAGGACGACGGCATGACCATGGTGCTGGCCACCCACGAGATGGGCTTCGCCCGCGACGTCGCCGACCAGGTCTGCTTCCTCGACGGCGGCGTAGTACTGGAACGGGGCACGGCCGAGGAGGTGTTCGGCGACCCGCGGGAGGAACGCACGCGGCGTTTCCTGCGCCGGATCGTGGAGGCGGGACGGCTGTAGTCGTCGGCCTGGCGCGGCGCGGGCCGGGATTCGCGGCCCGGGGCGGACGTGGACGGCGTTCGGAAATCCTGGATCAAGGTCATGCGTCGATGGTGGCACCCGCCACTGACAATCGCCCGCCGTCCGCCCGGCGCCTCCCGTCAGGCCTCCGCCCGAGCCGCTCCCGCCAGCGCCGCGACCCGCTCGACCCCGAACACGTAACCCTGCACTCCGCAGCCCGCGATCACGCCGTCGGCGCGGAGCGAGACGTACGAGTGGTGGCGGAACTCCTCGCGCTTGTGGATGTTGGAGATGTGGACCTCCAGCACGGGCAGCCCGTCGCAGGTGTTGAGGGCGTCCAGGATCGCGACAGAGGTGTGCGAGTACGCGCCCGGATTGATCACGATCCCGGAGTGGCCGAGGCGTGCCTCGTGGATCCAGTCGACCAGCTCGCCCTCGTGGTTGGACTGGCGGAAGTCCACCGTGCCGCCGTGCGCGGCCGCCGCCTTGGCGCACATCGCCTCGACGTCGGCGAGGGTGTCGGAGCCGTAGATCTCCGGCTGACGCTGCCCGAGGAGGTTCAGGTTGGGGCCGTTGAGAATCATGATCGGGGCGTTGGCGAGGGTGCGGGGCACGGTTCCTCCGGTCCGGTCGGATGGCTCGGCCCGTTCAGGACCGCTGCTCAGACCCGGTTTATCACGGTGCGCCGACACCGGGACGGCCCCTACCCTCCCTCGCATGACGACTCCCGCGTACCCGCCCAAGCCCGTGCCCGGCGACCGGGTGGCCGTGATCTCGCCGTCCGCCGCGCTGCCGGGGATCCTTCCGCTCCCGTACGAGTTGGGCCTGGAGCGGCTGCGCAAGGAGTACGGCCTCGAACCGGTCGAGTATCCGGCGACCCGGAGGATGGGTTCCACGCCTCAGGAGCGGGCCGACGACATCCACGCGGCGTTCGCCGATCCGGACGTCAGGGCGGTCATGGCGTCGATCGGCGGTGACGACCAGATCACCGTGCTGCCGCTGCTGGACCGGGAGTTGATCCGCGCCAACCCGAAGCCGTTCTTCGGGTACAGCGACAACACGAACCTGCTCGCCTACCTCTGGAACACGGGAATCGTCGGCTACCACGGCGCGAGCGTGATGTGTGAGCTGGGCCGGCCCGGCGCCATGGACCCGCTGACCGCCGAATCCCTGCGGGCGGCGCTCTTCACCTCGGGCGAGTACGAACTGCGTCCGGCCGAGCGGTGGCGCGACGTCGACCGCGACTGGGCGGACCCGGCGACCTTCCAGTCGGAACCGGAGACCCGGCCCGGCACCGGATGGACCTGGGTCAACGCCGACCGGGTGGTGGAGGGCCGCAGTTGGGGCGGCTGTCTGGAGATCCTGGCCTGGCTGCTGATGGCCGACCGGGAGATCCCGCGCGACCTCTCCGCCCACGACGGCGGCGTGCTCTTCCTGGAGACCACGGAGGAACTGCCCAGCGCTGAGGAGGTGTTCCGCGTCCTGCGGAACATGGGCGAGCGCGGACTGCTCCAGCGCTTCTCCGCACTCCTGATGGGCCGGCCCAAGACGTGGTCCTTCGAACACCCCAACAGCCCTGAGGAGGGCGCCCGTTACGCGGCGGAACAGCGCGAGGCCGTGCTGCGCGCCATGGAGGCGTACGCCCCCGGCGCCACCGTGGTCCTCGACGTGGATCTCGGGCACACCGACCCGCAGATCGTCATCCCCTACGGGGGAGTGATCCGCGTGGACGGTCCCGCCCGGCGCATCACGGTGACCTACTGAGGCCACCGGGCCCCCGCGCGCCCCCGTAACCCTTGGTGACCGTGGGTAGTTGACGCGGCATGCACCGTGCACGCACAGTAAAGCCCCCTTCCATGCCGCGGCTCGCGGCGGCCTCGCTCGCCGGGACGGCCATCGAGTTCTACGACTTCTTCGTCTACGGGACGGCGGCCGCGCTCGTCCTGGGCCCGCTCTTCTTCCCCACGTTCTCGCCGGTGGCGGGGACGCTGGCGGCCTTCGGGACGTTCGGAGTCGGGTTCGTGGCGCGGCCGTTGGGCTCGGTCCTGTTCGGGCACATCGGGGACCGGCACGGACGACGGCCCGTTCTCGTCCTCTCCTTGTTGCTGACCGGCGCAGCGACCGTCGCGGTCGGCTGCGTGCCGACGTACGACTCCATCGGTACGGCCGCTCCCGTGCTGCTCCTTGTGCTGCGTTTTCTGCAGGGGCTGGGGCTCGGCGGGGAGTGGGGCGGGGCGGTGCTGCTGACCGCGGAGCACGCTCCGGCCGACCGGCGCG
>NZ_JAPWHT010000375.1:0-10349 GCF_027270795.1 Streptomyces sp. ActVer | reverse complement strand
GAACCCGGAAGCTAAGCCTTACAGCGCCGATGGTACTGCAGGGGGGACCCTGTGGGAGAGTAGGACACCGCCGAACTCCTTTTAGAGCTCCGGTTCTTGGACTTTCAGTCCAAGAACCGGAGCTTTTTTGTTTTCCAGGGCGCCGGCCGAACCCCCTCCGCGCTGCGCGCAGATGCCTGAGGGTAAGGTCAGGGGGCATCGTTGGCACGTTCCCACAGGAGGCCCCCGGGTGGAGGTCCAGGAGACCCGCGTCCAGACAGACCGGGTCCTCACCATCCCGAACATCCTCAGCATGGCCCGCCTCGCAGGCGTGCCGCTGTTCCTGTGGCTGATCCTCAGGCCGGAGTTCGGTGGTCCCCAGAGTGACGGCTGGGCACTCCTGGTGCTCATGCTCAGTGGCATCAGCGACTATTTGGACGGCAAGCTGGCCCGTCGCTGGAACCAGATCAGCAGTCTCGGTCGGCTGCTGGACCCCGCGGCCGACCGGCTCTACATTCTGTCGACTTTGGTCGGGCTCACCTGGCGCGAGATTCTGCCGCTCTGGCTGACAAGTGTCCTGCTGGCGCGTGAGCTGCTTCTCCTGGTGATGGTGGGCATCCTCAGGCGTCACGGCTATCCGCCACCGCAGGTGAACTTCCTTGGGAAGGCTGCTACGTTCAACCTGATGTACGCCTTCCCGTTGCTGCTGCTCAGTGACGGAAGTGGATGGCTTGCGTCACTCGCTGCTATTTTCGGATGGGCGTTCGCAGGATGGGGTACAACGCTCTACTGGTGGGCAGGGATCCTCTACGTGGTTCAGGTCCGCCGCCTTGTCCGCGCGGACACCACGGCCGATTGAGCTCGCCGAGTAGGCGGCCGTTAGTGGCCTCTGATGGCCCGCAAGCAGAATGTGCGGGACAATCTGACGGGTGAAGTCGGCTAGACCGTCGTCTCTTCAAGGAGGACGCTTCCGACATGAAGGCCGTCGTGATGGCCGGAGGCGAAGGCACACGCCTTCGCCCCATGACCTCAAGCATGCCCAAGCCGCTCCTGCCCGTGGCCAATCGCCCGATCATGGAGCATGTGCTACGGCTGCTCAAGCGGCATGGGCTCAACGAGACCGTCGTTACTGTCCAGTTCCTGGCCTCTCTCGTCAAGAACTACTTCGGTGACGGTGAAGAGCTCGGTATGGAGCTCACCTATGCCAATGAGGAGAAGCCACTCGGTACTGCCGGCAGTGTCAAGAACGCCGAGGAAGCGCTGAAGGACGACACCTTCCTCGTGATCTCCGGTGATGCTCTGACCGACTTCGATCTCACTGATCTGATCAATTTCCACAAGGAAAAGGGCGGGCTGGTCACCGTCTGTCTGACCCGAGTCCCGAATCCGCTGGAATTCGGTATCACCATCGTGGACGAGGAAGGCAAGGTCGAGCGCTTCCTCGAGAAGCCCACCTGGGGCCAGGTTTTTTCGGACACCGTGAACACCGGTATCTACGTCATGGAGCCAGAGGTATTCGACTATGTCGAGGCCGATGTCTCCGTCGACTGGTCCGGCGATGTCTTCCCTCAGCTGATGAAGGAGGGCAAGCCGATCTACGGCTATATCGCCGAGGGCTACTGGGAGGACGTGGGCACGCACGAGAGCTATGTCAAGGCGCAAGCCGATGTCCTGGAGGGCAAGGTCGACGTCGAGCTCGACGGCTTCGAGATCTCGCCCGGGGTCTGGGTCGCGGAAGGCGCCGAAGTACATCCGGACGCCGTACTGCGAGGACCGCTCTACATCGGGGACTACGCCAAGGTCGAGGCCGACGTCGAAATCCGCGAACACACCGTGGTGGGCTCCAACGTCGTCGTGAAGGCGGGGGCGTTTCTGCACAAGGCCGTGCTGCACGACAACGTGTACATCGGCCAGCACAGTAATCTGCGCGGTTGTGTGATCGGCAAGAACACCGACATCATGCGGGCCGCCCGGATCGAGGACGGCGCCGTCATCGGCGACGAGTGCCTGGTCGGTGAAGAATCGATCGTTCAGGGCAATGTACGGGTCTATCCGTTCAAGACCATCGAGGCCGGCGCCTTCGTCAACACGTCGGTCATCTGGGAGTCCCGGGGGCAGGCACATCTCTTCGGAGCCCGTGGAGTCTCCGGGATCCTGAATGTGGAGATCACGCCCGAACTCGCCGTACGCCTGGCGGGTGCGTATGCGACGACGCTCAAGAAGGGCTCGACCGTCACGACCGCCCGTGACCACTCGCGAGGTGCCCGTGCGCTCAAGCGGGCGGTCATCTCGGCGCTGCAGACCAGCGCCATCGACGTACGGGACCTGGAGAACGTACCGCTGCCCGTGGCGCGGCAGCAGACCGCTCGGGGCAGTGCCGGCGGAATCATGATCCGGACGACGCCCGGGGTTCCCGACTCCGTCGACATCATGTTCTTCGACGGGCGTGGGGCGGATCTGTCGCAGGGGAGCCAGCGGAAGCTGGACCGGGTGTTCGCGCGGCAGGAGTACCGGCGTGCGTTCCCCGGTGAGATCGGGGACCTGCACTTCCCGGCCAGCGTCTTCGACTCGTACACCGGTTCTCTGCTGCGGAACGTGGACACCACCGGGATCGCCGAGTCCGGACTGAAAGTGGTCGTGGACGCGTCGAACGGCAGTGCCGGGCTGGTGCTGCCCAGCCTCCTGGGCAAGCTCGGGGTCGACTCGCTGACCATCAACCCCGGTCTCGACGAGTCGCGGCCCACCGAGACCGCGGACGCCCGCAGGTCGGGGATGGTGCGGCTCGGCGAGATCGTGGCGTCCGCGCGTGCCGCGTTCGGGGTGCGGTTCGACCCGGTGGGCGAGCGGCTGTCGCTCGTCGACGAGAAGGGCCGGATCATCGAGGACGACCGGGCGCTGCTCGTCATGCTCGACCTGGTGGCCGCCGAACGGCGCAGCGGGCGGGTCGCGTTGCCCGTGACCACCACGAGGATCGCCGAGCAGGTGGCGGCGTATCACGGGACCCAGGTCGACTGGACGACGACGTCGCCGGACGATCTGACGCGCGTCGGGCGCGAGGAGTCGACGATCTTCGGCGGCGACGGGCGCGGTGGCTTCATCGTGCCGGAGTTCAGCAGTGTCTTCGACGGCACGGCTGCCTTCGTACGGCTCATCGGTCTGGTGGCGCGGACGCAGCTGACTCTCAGTCAGATCGACGCGCGGATTCCGCGGGCGCACGTCCTCAAGCGTGATCTCGCGACTCCCTGGGCGGTCAAGGGACTTGTGATGCGGCGCGTGGTCGAAGCGGCCGGTGACCGGTTCGTGGACACGACCGACGGCGTACGGGTGGTGGAGACCGACGGGCGCTGGGTGATGGTTCTTCCGGACCGGGCGGAGGCGGTCACGCATCTGTGGGCCGAAGGGCCCGACGACGCGTCCGCGCAGGCCCTGCTCGACGAGTGGTCGTCGGTGGTGGACAGCGCCGGTCGCTGAGCCGCACGCGCGCGTGCCGGATGTGCTCCAAAGGGGCACGTCCGGCACGACGGTGGGGCCATTCGGAGGTACTGCCCGCGACGTGCGACGATGTGCGGCATGCCGCAGCAGCCCCCCGTTCGGAGCACTCCTACGCGCCCCCCGCGCCCGGACGCCTCCATGTCGCTGCTCACCAACGTCATGGACCACAGCCTGGACGACGGGTACGCGGGGGCGGCTGCCCGCAAGAAGGCCGACGGGACCGGCGCCCTGCCGAAGACGTTGCGGGCGAAGCTCGGACTTGCGGCCGGTCTGGTGCTCGCCGCCCTTGTGGTGACTGTGGGGGCCGCGCAGGCGCGGATAGCGGCTCCGGTCGTCGCCAAGGAGCGCGAGGAACTCATCGACCGCATCGACCGCGAGACGTCGGCGGCCGACAAGCTCGAGGGAAGCATCGACAAGCTCCGCGACGATGTGAGCGCGCGGCAGCGCGAGGCGCTCAAGAAGCACGGCGGCGACCAGGGCGAGCTGGTGGGCATCCTGGCCGGCGCGGTCGAAGTGCACGGCCCCGGTGTGAAGCTCGTCGTGGACGACGCCAAGGAAGCCGACCAGGGCGGCGACGGAGACGCACGCGAGACGTCGGGCTTCTCCGACACCGGGCGGGTGCGCGACCGCGACATGCAGCGCGTGGTCAACGGGCTGTGGGAGTCGGGCGCCGAGGCCATCTCGATCAACGGGCAGCGGCTGACGGCACTGTCCGCGATCAGGGCCGCGGGTGACGCGATACTGGTCGACAACAAGCCCCTGGTGCCGCCCTACACGGTGTTGGCGGTGGGAGACGGCGAGCGGCTGAGCACCGAGTTCCAGAACAGCGGCGACGGACAGTATCTGGACGCCCTGCGGAAGAACTTCAATATCCGGACGGGCATTTCCGTCGAGGACGACGTCCGGCTGCCCGCCGCACCGAGTGTGATCGTACGAACAGCGCAACCGAGCACAGAGAAAGGCACATCGTGATCGCCGTACTGGGCCTCGTCGTGGGAGTCGTGGCTGGATTGTTGGTCCGGCCCGAGGTTCCGGCGGTGGTCGAGCCCTATCTTCCGATCGCCGTCGTCGCGGCGCTCGACGCCGTGTTCGGAGGTCTGCGGGCGATGCTCGACGGCATCTTCGACGACAAGGTCTTCGTGGTGTCGTTCCTGTCCAACGTTGTCGTGGCCGCGCTGATCGTCTTCCTCGGTGACAAGTTGGGTGTGGGCGCCCAGCTGTCCACGGGTGTCGTGGTCGTCCTCGGCATCCGGATCTTCTCCAACGCCGCGGCGATCCGCCGTCACGTGTTCCGGGCGTGAGGCCGATGAGCAGCCAGGACGAGACCCCAGAGATTCCAGAGACCTCAGCGACCTCAGAGTCCCCTGAAGCCTCCAAGGGCACAGAAGTCCCGGAGACCTCCGGGAACCGCCTGCGCAAGGAACTTCCCGAAGAGGTGCGGGCGCAGGAGGACACGGATCCGCCGGATGCCGAGGCGGAACCTCGCAAGCCGGTTCTGACCGGCCGGCAGCGGCTGGTGAAGGGTCTTTGGCCGCCGCGCGTGTCGCGTGCGCAGTTCATCGTCGCCCTCCTGCTGTTCGGCCTCGGCTTCGGCCTCGCCGTCCAGGTGGCGTCCAACAGCGACAGCGACGGCGCCCTCCGCGGCGCGCGTCAGGAGGATCTCGTACGCATCCTCGATGAACTCGACGACCGTACGCAGCGTCTGGAAGAGGAGAAGCAGGGGCTGGAGGATCAGCGCACCGAGCTGGAGAACAGTTCGGACCAGGCCGAGGAGGCCCGCAAGCAGACGGTCGAGAAGGAGAAGCAACTCGGCATCCTGGCGGGCACCGTGGCGGCGCAGGGCCCCGGCATCACGCTGACCATCGAGGACGAGAAGGGGACGGTCGAGGCCGACATGCTGCTCGACGCGATCCAGGAGCTGCGTGCCGCCGGAGCGGAGGCGATCCAGGTCAATGGTGTGAGGGTCGTCGCGGGCACCTATCTGACGGATGTGAGCGGCGGAGTAGCCGTCGACGGGAACAAGATCAGCGCCCCCTATCGTTTCAAGGTCATCGGCAAGCCTCAGGACCTCGAACCGGCGCTCAACATCCCGGGCGGAGTGGTGCAGACTTTGGAGAAGGAGCAGGCCACTGTCACGGTGGAACGATCGGACAAGATCATTGTGGACGCCTTGCGACCGGCGAAGCGGCCTGACTACGCTCGGTCGTCCTCCCAGTGAACCGGGGGCGCTTGGGCGCAGCTCCTCGAGGGCATGAGGTTGCGGGGGGTCGACGCACCGAATGGGTGGTGCGTGGTGGAAACTGTCTGGTGGATACGGACGTTGTGAGGGTGTCCGGCTCGGCCGGTGTGTGCAATCAGGGTTCGTCCTGCCCCACGGGCGGGTCTGTTTCGGTCAAGGGGAATCGCCCGTGAAGTTGTTTTCGAAGTTGTTCGGCAAGAGCGCGCGAGAGGGCAGCGACAACGCGACTGCCCGCCATCGCGCACCGCGCCCCGCGGAGGGCGAGGATCAGGGGGACCGCCCTCTGTTCCGCGATCAGGTCGGTGGTCCTGGTGGCGACATTTCCGGTGGTCAGGGCGCGCCGTCTGTTGACCCTGCCCAGTCGGGACGCATAGGTTTCGGCTCCGACCCGTATGCGTCCAACGCCCCCACGGGGCAGCCGCGGCAGGAGGATCCGTCGATGTCGGCCCTGGTGTGTACGAGGTGCGGTAACCGCAACGCGGAGGCGAGCCGCTTCTGCTCCAACTGCGGTGCTCCGTTGCGGGCCGGGGCGACCCCCGAGCGTCCGTCGGAGACCACCTCGACGATCTCCATCTCGGGCCTCGAGGCCTACGACGCCGAGGTCACCGGCCAGACGCAGATGCCGATGCTCTCGCCCGAGGCGCAGGCCGCCGTCGACGCGCTGCCGCTCGGCTCGGCGCTGCTGGTGGTGCGTCGCGGACCCAATTCGGGCAGCCGCTTCCTGCTGGACGGCGAGCTGACAACCGCCGGCCGTCATCCGCAGAGCGACATCTTCCTGGACGACGTGACCGTGTCGCGCCGCCATGTCGAGTTCCGTCGCGTTTCCGACGGCTCGTTCACGGTGGCCGACGTCGGTAGCCTCAACGGCACGTACGTCAACCGGGAGCGGATCGACTCGGTCCCGCTGGCGAACGGCGACGAGGTGCAGATCGGCAAGTACCGGCTGGTCTTCTACGCGAGCCAGCGGGGTATCTGACCCGCCCCCGGACCCGGTCCGGGGGGACCCTCAGGAAGGTCCATGCTTCGAACACCGAGCGGCGGTGTCGGCCACGGCACCGCCGCCATGGACAACGGACTGATGAGCATCGGCACGGTGCTCAATGTGCTGCGCGACGAGTTCCCCGAAGTCACCATCTCCAAGATCCGTTTCCTGGAGTCGGAGGGGCTCATCGAGCCGCAGCGGACCCCGTCGGGGTATCGCAAGTTCAGCCCGGGAGACGTCGAGCGCCTCGGACACGTCCTGAGGATGCAGCGGGACCACTATCTGCCCCTGAAGGTGATCCGCGAGCACCTGGACGCCGTGGAGCGCGGTGAGGCGGTGCCGTTGCCGTCCGTGGGGCGCCAGCGCGACGGTGAGGTGCTCTGCGAGTCCGAGGGGCCGACAGTGGCCCGGATCGGGCGTGCCGAGCTGCTGGCCGCCGTGGAGATCGGCGAGCAGGAGCTCGAGGAGTGGGAGTCGTACGGGCTCATCACACCGCTGCCCGAGGGGGTCTACGACGCCGAGGCGGTGACCGTGGCCGGTCTCGTCGTGGAACTGGGGCGGTTCGGGATCGAGCCGCGCCATCTGCGTGCCGTGAAGGCCGCCGCCGACCGTGAGGCCGGTCTGGTCGACCAGGTCGTGGCCCCGCTGCGGCGGCACCGCAATCCGCAGACCAGGGCGCACGCGGAGGCGCAGACCAAGGAACTGGCGGGGCTCGCGGTGAAGCTGCACGCCGCGCTGGTGCAGTCCGCGCTCGGGGTGCGGCTGCCCTGACCCGGTGGGTCGCGCGGAGCGCGGGATCGGGCGCCCAATCCGTGCCCGACTACCCAAAGATGCCGGGCACGGCCTAGGGTTGCTGTGTGAACGAGCTCGACGTCGTAGGTGTCCGGGTCGAAATGCCCTCCAACCAACCGATCGTGCTCCTGCGTGAAGTGGGAGGCGACCGTTACCTCCCCATCTGGATCGGGCCGGGGGAGGCGACGGCGATCGCCTTCGCACAGCAGGGCATGGCCCCCGCGCGACCGCTGACCCACGACCTGTTCAAGGACGTGCTGGAGGCCGTCGGCCAGGAGCTCACCGAGGTGCGCATCACGGACCTGCGGGAGGGCGTCTTCTATGCGGAGCTGGTGTTCGCCAGCGGGGTCGAGGTCAGCGCCCGGCCGTCCGACGCCATAGCGCTCGCGCTGCGCACCGGGACGCCGATCTACGGCAGCGACGGGGTGCTGGACGACGCCGGTATCGCGATCCCGGACGAGCAGGAGGACGAGGTGGAGAAGTTCCGCGAGTTCCTCGACCAGATCTCGCCCGAGGACTTCGGGACCAACAGCCAGTGACCTTCCGGTCCGGGCTCCAGTGACCCTCCGGGATCGCCGGACAACAGGCCGTGCGGCGGTTGTCCCGAGAGCATTCGGCTAGCCTTTCCCCGCGGTGGGACACGGGAAACCACTCCTAGGGTGATTATCACTCGGCGTGCCGAGTGTGGCGGTCGTTGACGCACCCCCGGTGGCTGCCTACCGTCGAGAAGGCAGGTCAAGGACGGAGGTCGGCGTGAGAAGCAGCGGCGACGGTACGGCTGGGGGTGCCCCCGGACCCGGTCTGGGGGAGAGCAGCCCGTACCCGCTTCACAGCAGCGCGGCCGATCACGTACAGCGGCCGACAGCGGTGCCCGAGGACGGCGAGGTGGCGTCCGAGGAGGTCGGTTATCGGGGTCCCACGGCCTGCGCGGCCGCGGGCATCACCTATCGGCAGCTGGACTACTGGGCCAGAACCGGGCTCGTCGAGCCGAGTGTGCGGGCCGCCTACGGGTCGGGGACGCAGCGGCTCTACAGCTTCCGGGACGTCGTCGTCCTGAAGATCGTCAAGCGGTTCCTCGACACCGGTGTCTCGCTGCAGAACATCCGCACCACGGTCCAGCACCTGCGCGAGCGCGGGTTCCGGGACCTGGAGCGGATGACGCTGATGAGCGACGGCGCCACGGTCTACGAGTGCTCCTCGCCCGACGAGGTACACGCGCTCCTCCAGGGCGGACAGGGCATCTTCGGGATCGCGGTGGGCGTGGTCTGGCGGGACGTCGAGAGCGCCCTCTCACAGCTGCACGGGGAGCGCGTCGACACGGGCGAGACGCTTGTCCGGCCCAATCCGGCGGATGAGCTGGCGCGGCGGCGTAATCGGGCGGTCTGAGTCGGCGGGGACTGTTCGAGTTTTCAGGCCCGGGTCGTGTCTGGGCCGTTCGGCTCTGCCGTCTGCCGTCTGCCGTCTGCCGTCTGCCGTCTGGTGCTCGGAGCGTGGGCGGTTCGGCTTCGTGGCGGTCCACAGGTTGTACAGGGGCATTGTCAGTGGCGTAGGGCAGCATCGGACATGTGAGAACCGCGCCCACGATCCTGCATCTCGACATGGATGCCTTCTACGCCTCGGCGGAGCAGGCCGCCAAGCCGAGCCTGCGTGGCAAAGCGGTCATCGTGGGCGGGCTCGGACCTCGGGGCGTGGTGGCCACCTGCTCGTACGAGGCACGCGTCTTCGGGGTGCATTCGGCGATGCCCATGGCGCAGGCCCGCCGGCTGGCGCCGAACGCCGCGTATCTCGTACCGCGCTTCGGGCTCTATCGAGACATCAGCGAGCAGGTGATGGGCCTGCTGCGGGATCTTTCGCCCCTGGTGGAGCCGCTGAGCCTGGACGAGGCGTTCGTGGACCTGGAGGCCGGGCAGACGGCCTGGGACGCGGAGTCGGCACAGCTGACCGGGGTGAAGCTGCGCGGGGACATCAGGGCCGTCACCGGGCTGACCGGGTCCGTGGGGCTCGCCGCCTCCAAGATGCTCGCGAAGATCGCCTCCGAGCAGGCCAAGCCGGACGGGCTGGTGCTGATAGAGCCGGGCACTGAGCGGGAGCTGCTCGCCCCCATGTCCGTGCGGACGCTGCCGGGCGTGGGGCCCGCCACCGGGGACCATCTGCGGCGGGCCGGGATCACCACGGTCGGGGAGATCGCCGAGGCCGGCGAGGACGAGCTCGTACGGCTCCTGGGGAAGGCCCACGGGGTCGCGCTGTACGCCATGGCGCTCGCGCACGACGTTCGGCCCGTGGTGGCCGAGCGGGACACCAAGTCGGTGTCCGTCGAGGACACGTACGACGTGGACATCCATGACCGGGTGCGGGTGCGGATGGAGGTCCAGCGGCTCGCCGACCGATGTGTGGGGCGGTTGCGGGGTGCGCATCTGTCGGGGCGGACCATCGTGCTGAAGGTGCGGCGGTACGACTTCTCGACGCTTACCCGGTCCGAGACGCTCAGGGGGCCCACGGACGACCCCGCGGTGGTGCGGGAGGCCGCGGCGCGGTTGCTGGAGGCCGTGGACACCACGGGTGGCGTACGGCTTCTGGGGGTGGGGGTCTCGGGGCTCGCCGACTACACGCAGGAGGATCTCTTCGCGCAGGCTCGGACGGCTGCCGCTGCCGCTGCCGCGGAGGAACCGGAGCATGCGGAGAAGGAGGAGGCCGAGGAGGTTGTCGAGGAGCCGGTGGTTCCTGCGGAGCGGCGGTGGCATGCGGGGCACGATGTGCGGCATGCCGAGTTCGGGCATGGGTGGGTGCAGGGGAGTGGGCTGGGGCGGGTGACCGTGCGGTTCGAGACGCCGGACTCCCTGCCGGGGCGGGTGCGGACGTTTCGGA
>NZ_JAPWHT010000374.1:0-10385 GCF_027270795.1 Streptomyces sp. ActVer | reverse complement strand
GGAGAGTAGGACACCGCCGAACAAATTTTATGGGAAAGCCCCCGCACTTCGGTGCGGGGGCTTTCTTGCGTTTAGGGTCCTTGTTATGCGCTACGAACTGGTGATCTTCGACAACGACGGTGTCCTCGTGGACAGTGAGCCGATCTCCAATACGCTGCTGGCCGCCTATCTCACCGAGCTGGGGCACCCCACCTCGTACGAGGAGTCCCTGCGCGACTACATGGGCGCCGCCATGCACCGCGTACACGACCTGGTCGAGGAGCGGACCGGGGAGCGGCTGCCTGCCGACTTCGACGATGTCTTTCACGCGCGGGTGTTCGCCGCCTTCGAGCGGGAGTTGGAGCCGGTGGCGGGGGCCGTGGAGGTGCTGGAGAAGCTGGCCGCGGACGGGGTTCCGTACTGTGTGGCATCATCCGGGAGTCATGAGCGGATCCGGGTCGGGCATCGGAAGACCGGTCTTGACCGGTGGTTCGACGACGGGCGGATCTTCAGTTCGCAGGACGTGGGGCGGGGGAAGCCGGCGCCGGACCTGTTCCTTCACGCGGCTGAGCGCATGGGGGTGCCGCCGGAGAAGTGCCTTGTCGTCGAGGACAGTCCGCTCGGGGTGCGGGCGGCCGTCGCGGCAGGG
Organism: Streptomyces sp. ActVer; assembly: GCF_027270795.1. Classification (NCBI taxonomy): domain Bacteria; kingdom Bacillati; phylum Actinomycetota; class Actinomycetes; order Kitasatosporales; family Streptomycetaceae; genus Streptomyces; species Streptomyces sp. ActVer. The sequence continues at coordinate 9,757 of NZ_JAPWHT010000374.1, read as the reverse complement.
ATGGATGTGTACGGGTTCACGGCGATGACGCCGGCCGAGCGGTTGTCGGGGGCGGACCGGCTCTTCGGGGACATGGGCGAGCTGATCGGCCTGCTCCAGAGCTGATTTGCCCTCCGCACGGCCGCCGAGTTGATCTCAAGTTGATCTTCCTGCGCCAGAGTTGAACAAAATTCATCTTTGAACCGTCTACCCACGGGTAAGCCTGAGCCCTACGCTGAGCCGCCATGACAGATGTGCTGCGGCGTGGCCGGGCTTCTTTGGCATTCAGCTTCTTCGCCCAGGGCGTCGCCTTCGCGCTGCTCGTGACACGAATACCCGCGATCCAGGACCGGTACGGGATATCCGACGCGTTGCTGCCCGCCTTCCTCGCGGCCGTGCCGATCCTGGCCGGGGTCGGCAGTGTCTGCACCGAGCAGTTGGTGAAGAGGGTGCCGCCCAGCCACGTACTGCGCTGGTCGCAGCCGGTGGTGCTGCTGGCGCTGCTCGGGGTGGGGGCCGGCGACGGACTGTGGGCGATCGGGCTGTCGCTCGCCGCCTTCGGGCTGGCCGTCGGATCGCTCGACGCCTCCATGAACATGCTCGGGGTGAGCCTTCAGCACAGGTACGGGCGCAGCATCATGCTCGGGTTCCATGCGGCGTTCAGCCTGGGCGGGATCGTCGGGGCGTCGCTCGCGTGGGTGGGGGCGCACTGGGATCTGGCGTTGTTCGTGTCGTATCTGCCGGTGGTCGTGGTGCTGTTGCCCGCAGCGTTCGTGGGGAGCCGGTGGTACGTCGACGGGAGCGGGCCCGAGGCGAAGGGGCAGGGCGAGGGCGGGAGCGGTGGTGGCAGCGTCGGGTTCAAGCTGCTGCTGCCTCTGTGTCTGGTGATGGCCGTCGCGTACATCGGGGATTCGACCGTCTCCAACTGGAGCGCCAAGTATCTGCAGGACGTGCTCGGCAGTTCGGAGCAGCTGGCGACCGTTCCGTACAACGTCTATATGGTCACCACGCTGATCGGGCGGGCCGTCGGGGACTTCGGGGTGCGGCGGTTCGGGGCCGTGATGGTGGTGCGGGCCGGTGCGGTGGTCGCGGCGGTGGGGTTCGCGGTGGTGGCCGGGGCGCCGGGGGCCTGGGTCGGGATGCTCGGCTTCACGCTGCTGGGGTTCGGATTGTGCGTGATCGTGCCGCAGACCTTCGCGGCCGCCGGACGGCTCTTCCCCGGGGCTGCGGATGCGGCCGTCGCTCGACTGAATATCTTCAACTATGTGGGGTTCTTGATCGGTTCGCCCTTGGTGGGAGCTCTGGGTGATGCGTGGAGCTATCGGGGGGCCATGCTCGTGCCGATGGTGTTGGTGCTGGTGACGTTGGTGTACGCCAAGTCGTTCGCCTCTGAACCTTCCCGATACGGTGACGGGCATGAGCGGCCGCGCACAGCTGATGTGGGACGAGGCAGTAACGGGCTATGACTTCGGCCCGGATCATCCGATGGATCCGGTCCGGTTGGCGTTGACCCGGCGACTGGTCGATGCCTTCGGGCTCGACCGGGAGGTGGAGGTCGTCTCGGCCAAGCCGGCTGGGGACTCGACCCTGCGGCTTGTGCACCGGGAGGACTACATCGAGGCGGTCAAGGCCGCTTCCGTGGATCCGCGGAGTGCGGACGGGGCGTACGGACTGGGGACCATGGACGATCCCGCCTTCGCCGGGATGCACGAGGTGTCGGCGCTGATCGCCGGGCAGTCGGTGGGGGCCGCCGAGGCCGTGTGGCGGGGTGAGGCGCTGCACGCGGTGAACTTCGCGGGTGGGCTGCACCATGCGATGCCCGGGGGTGCGTCGGGGTTCTGCATCTACAACGACGCCTCGTTGGCCATTGCCCGGTTGCTGGAGCTCGGGGCCGAGCGGGTCGTGTACGTGGATGTGGACGTGCATCACGGGGACGGGGTGCAGGCCGCGTTCTGGGAGGATCCGCGGGTGCTGACCGTGTCGTTGCACGAGCATCCTCGGACGCTGTTTCCGCAGACGGGGTGGCCGGAGGAGACCGGGGCCGCGTCGGCGGAGGGGTCCGCGGTGAACGTGGCGCTGCCGGCCGGGACCGGGGACGCGGGGTGGCTGCGGGCCTTTCACTCCGTCGTGCCGGAGTTGGTCGCGGACTTTCGGCCGCAGGTGCTGGTGACTCAGCACGGGGCCGATACGCACTTCGAGGATCCGCTCGCTCATCTTGCCGTGTCGTTGGACGCGCAGCGGGCTGTGCAGGTGGCCTGCCATGAGCTGGCGCACGAGTACGCCGAAGGGCGGTGGGTCGCTCTTGGTGGGGGCGGGTATGCCGTGGTGGATGTGGTGCCTCGGTCGTGGACGCATCTTGTGGCTGTCGCGGCGGGGCGGGAGATTGCGCCGGAGACGGTGGTTCCTGAGGGGTGGCGGCAGGAGGTTTTCGCTCGTACGCGGCAGTTGGCGCCTGCGCGGATGACTGATGGGCGGTGGCCTGTGGAGTGGAAGGGGTGGGAGTCGGGGTATGACCCCGCCGACCGTCTTGACCAGGCTGTGCTTGCTGCGCGGCGGGCTGTGTTTCCGTTGCGGGGGTTGCTGGCGTAGGGCTCCGCCGGGGGCCTGGTCCTTTTCTCGCCCCCGCCGCCCCTACCCGTTCCCGTCCCTGACTCAGGGGCTCCGCCCCCGAACCCCGCATCGCGCTGCCGCGCTCGTCCTCAAACGCCGGACGGGCTGGGTGGGTGGGGGCTGATGGGGGTGGGTGAGGATCGGCCTGAACGGCCTCGTCCTCAAGCGCCGGGCGAGCTGAAAGACGGGTGGGCTGGAAGGCGGCCCCGCCGTCATAGACCCCGTTACGCCAACTGTGGGGTGTTTCAGGGGTTTTGGGGGTGGGGGGTGGGTGGATGCGTCAGCATCGGGGCGTGTTGAGTAGTGGAGCGTTGCGGGCGCATTTGCTGGCGGCGAGGCTGGCGGGGACGGTGGCCACCTCGCGGGAGGCGAGTCTCAGGAGCTACCGGTTGTTCGCCGCGCGGGATCCGCGGGTGATGATCGGGATTGACCCCGAATGGACATGGGAACAACCGGATCTGATCGCTTTGATGGCGGACAAGTGCGGGGTGTCACCGGATCCGCGTCATACCTCTGGTCCTGATGTGATCGATCCTGAGCGAACTCTGGCGGCTCTTGACGCCTTCGCCGCCCGGCTTGCGGAAGCCGCACGGAACCGTTCCCCTGTGCTGCTCGGCACCGGACACCCGCACCGGCTGATCGGTTTCTACGCCGCCTTGGCGGACGCTCTGTCGGCGGCGGGGTGTACCGTCCTCACTCCCGCGCATGGTCACTCTGTCGACATAACGACCCGGTTCGGTCTACGCACGTACAACCTTGACTACGTACGAGGAGTCGCGCTGGTGCGCGAACCCGGGGCGTGGGACCCCGGTCGTGAGACCGGCGCGCACTCGCACTCTCCCCTCCCGGTTCGTACCGCTCTGGCCGCCGCGGCGGAGGCCGGCGGACCCCTCCCGGAACTCGTGGTGGGAGACCACGGCTGGGTCTGCGGAGCAGGTCAGCTGGGGTTCGAGGCCATCGGCCTGGGTGACACCGACGATCCCGCGCTGTTCGTCGGAGAGGCAGAGGGGCGCGTGTCCGTCGTCGTTCCACTTGATGACGCTGTGCGGTCTGATTACTACCGACCGCTTACTCGCTATGTACTCAATCGAGCGTGTCTGTCACAGTAGGCCGCCGATGGCCCCTCCTCTTCCCCACTCGCATCACACGCCCCTACTCTGGGGAGTGAGCACGCAACGACGAAGTGTCACCGGAAGGGGAAGCCGGTGACCGTCGAGTGCGGAAGGTTCAGGTGTGTCATGGCTGCTGGCGAGAGGCCTCTGAACGAGGTTCAGTTCCTTACCGTGGCGGAAGTCGCCTCGGTGATGCGAGTGTCGAAGATGACCGTGTACCGCTTGGTGCACAGCGGTCATCTGCCCGCGATCCGGGTCGGGAGGTCATTCCGCGTCCCGGAGCAAGCGGTTCACGAGTACCTTCGCGAGTCCTACGTGGGGGTGGAGACAGCCTGACGGCGGTCCGGGGGAGGTCCCGGGACGGCTGGATCGCGTCCCCGGGGTCTCACCCGGAACTCCTCGATTACGACCTCGGCGCTCAGACGGGTAGGCTGGCCCCTCATAAGTCGTGTGGGCCCATGCAGCCCAGCAACGAGTAAAGAGAAGTGAGCGAGGGTAGTCGTGGGCTCTGTTATCAAGAAGCGGCGCAAGCGGATGGCGAAGAAGAAGCACCGCAAGCTGCTCAAGCGCACTCGCGTTCAGCGTCGCAACAAGAAGTAAGTCGCGACGGACAGCGGTCACCCGCCACAAGCAGGGCATACGGCGGGCGACGCTGTGACAGTGCGCTCTGTGGCCCCCCACCGGCTGGTGGGGGGCCACAGTCGTATCCCGCGGTCGTCCCGATCGTCCCCGTGTGGCGTGCGGCCCGGCGAACGCTGTGCGTATGTCCGGGCCTACGACTGTGTGGCGAATGGCTGGGTCTGATCGTACGTACGGGGGTGTCGTCACTTCGTGCATCGGGCGGTCATCACAGCGCAACACCGACCCGCTAACGTGGCCGTCACGGGGAACACGGCAGAGTACGAACGGCACAGTACGAGCCGCATGTCGTCGACGGCTGGAAGGAAGGCGCTGATCTTGGGGAAGGTCGTGCTCGTGACCGGAGTGGCCCGTCAGCTGGGGGGCCGGTTCGTACGACGGATCCAGCGTGACCCCGAGGTGGACAGGGTGGTCGCCGTGGACGCGGTCCCGCCGGAGCACCACCTGGGCGGCGCCGACTTCGTACGGGCCGACATAAGGCAGCCCGCCATCGCCAGGGTGCTCGCGGAGCACTCCGTGGACACGGTGGTGCACCTGGACGTGACCGCCACGCCGCTGGGCGGTGGCAGCCGGACCACGGTCAAGGAGACCAACGTCATCGGCACCATGCAGCTGTTGGGTGCCTGCCAGAAGTCGCCGACGGTCAAGCGGCTCGTCGTGAAGTCCAGTACGAACGTGTACGGGTCCGCGCCGCGCGATCCGGCCGTCTTCACCGAGACCACCCCGCCCAAGTCGCTGCCCAGCGGCGGCTTCGCGAAGGACACGGTCGAGGTCGAGGGGTATGTGCGTGGGTTCGCGCGTCGGCGGCCCGACGTCGCCGTGTGCGTGCTGCGGTTCGCGAACATCCTCGGGCCGAGCGCGGACTCGCCGCTCGCCGCGTACTTCTCGCTGCCCGTGCTGCCGACCGTGCTCGGCTACGACCCGCGGCTGCAGTTCGTGCACGAGGACGACGTGATCGAGGTGCTGCGGATCGCCTCGCACGAGCCGCGGCGCGGCACGCTCAACAGCGGTACGTTCAACATCGCCGGCGACGGTGTCCTGCTGCTCTCGCAGTGCGCGCGGCGGCTCGGCCGGCCCACGGTTCCCGTGCTGATGCCCGCGGTGAGCTGGGTGGGCTCGGCGCTGCGTACGCTGGGCATGACGGACTTCTCGCCCGAGCAGCTGCGGCTGCTCACCCACGGCCGGGTCGTGGCGACCCGGCAGATGCGCGAGACGCTCGGCTACGGTCCCAGGTACACGACCGCGGAGACCTTCGCGGACTTCGCACGCAGCCGAGGGCCCGGACTCCTGCCCCCCGAGGCCCTTGCGGGGGCCGTCGACCGGATCGCGGCACTGCCTGTACTCGGCGGTGGCCACCTCCCGACGCAGAGCGCCAACTGAGGAGCGCATCAACGATGGCGGACGCCAAGGTCATTCCGTTCGACGACGACCGGTCCCGCGGGAGTGCCGTACAGCGGCCGCCGCGGCGCCGGGGCGCGGGGAGCAGGCGCAAGGGCGAGCCCGTGGTGGTTCGTGAGGTCCAGCCCCTGCCCGCACGAACGATTCCGCAGGATGATGTTCCTGTGACGCGTGAGGAACCGGCTGCTGTGGAGAAGCCGCAGGAGAATGGCTGGGACCGGCGTATCGCCGGCGGTCTGGCCTTCCTGCGGCGGCGACTGACGGGTGAGTACGAGGTCGACGACTTCGGTTACGACCAGGAGCTCACCGACCAGGTACTGATGTCGATGCTGCGGCCCCTCTACGAGAAGTACTTCCGCGTCGAGGTGAAGGGCATCGAGAACATCCCGTCGGAGGGCGGGGCGCTGATCGTCGCCAACCACTCCGGGACGCTGCCGCTGGACGGCCTGATGATGCAGGTCGCCGTCCACGACAACCACCCCGACGGCCGTCATCTGCGGCTCCTCGCGGCCGACCTGGTCTTCATGCTGCCGGTGGTCAACGAACTGGCCCGCAAGGCCGGTCACACGCTCGCCTGCGCGGAGGACGCCGAACGGCTCCTGGAGCGCGGCGAACTGGTGGGTGTGATGCCGGAGGGCTTCAAGGGCATCGGAAAGCCGTTCAGCGAGCGCTACAAGCTGCAGCGCTTCGGCCGCGGCGGGTTCGTGTCGACGGCCCTGCGCCAGGGCACCCCGATCATCCCGTGCTCCATCGTGGGCGCGGAGGAGATCTACCCGATGATCGGCAACTCCAAGACGCTGGCCCGTCTCCTCGGCTTCCCGTACTTCCCGATCACGCCCACCTTCCCGTGGCTGGGCCCGCTCGGCGGCGTCCCGCTCCCCACGAAGTGGACGATCCAGTTCGGCGAGCCGATCCTGACCGACGGCTACCCGCCGGAGGCGGCAGAGGATCCGATGCTCATGTTCAACCTGACGGACCAGGTGAGAGAGCAGATCCAGCACACGTTGTACAAGCTGCTGGTGCAGCGGCGGTCGGTGTTCTTCTGAGGGCTGGTCCCGCAAAGGGAGATACTCCGGTGCGCCAGGCCGACGGACGGAGTCCGGCGCAGCCGCCCGAAGCCTGCGAAGCAGTGCGAGGGCGGCAGACAGGAGGGGCCAAGCTGCTGGTGCAGCGCAGGTCCGTGTTCTTCTAGGACTTCTGGATACGTCGGTGGGGGCGCCCCTTGTGAAAAGGGGCGCCCCCACCGACGTATCCGAAGAAGCTAGTTCGCGTCCTCGCTGTCGATTCCCAGGCCCGGGAGCAGGCCCGGGAGGAGGGGCGGCAGGGTCACGTCCGGCTCTGCCGGTGGGGTGTTCTTGCCGGACGGGGAGGCGCTGGTCTCGTCCTCGGGCGGGTCCAGGAGGCCGCCGGTGTTGCCGCCGAGCAGGCCGTCGTCCTGGGTCTTGGACGTGGACGGCTTGGGGTTGCCGCTGCTGGAGCCGGTGCCGTCCGACGAGCCGCCGCCGGTGGCGCTGGGGGCGGTCGGACGGTCCGTACGGGACGAGTCGGTGGCGTCCGAGCTCGCGCCGCGGTGGCGGCCGGTGCCCTCCTGGGAGGGCGGCTGCGGGAGCAGCGAGCGCAGCGGCTCGACCTCTTCGTCTATGGCGTCGAATACCGAGCTGACCTGGCGGCTGACGTCGCCGAGCTGCACCGGCAGCCGGTCGCGCAGGGCGCCCCAGGCGTCGCGGTGCGAATTGGAGAAGGCGGAGAGGGCCTGGATGGGGCCCAGGGAGTCCGGGTCCCGCTCATAGGCCTCGTGCAGCAGGCGGTGGCCCTCGGAGGCGTCGTGCTGCATGCCGGACAGCGCACGCCGGATCTCGCCCAGGGACTCGTGGTCGAGGGGCCCCGAGCGGCCGCGCTCCATCAGGCGGCGCGCCTCGCTCAGCCGGGTGGAGGCCTGGTCGAGGTAGAGCCGGCCACGGTCGCCCTCGCCGTCGGCCATGCCCAGCTTGAGGTCCTCCATGCCGCGCTTGAGCCCGTAGAGCGAATCACCGGGCAGGGCGTCGGAACTGGCAGCGGCGACACCGCTGAAGGCTCCGGCGGCCACACCCACGGTGAGCCCGCCCGCGGCGAGCCCCTTCGACAGCCGGGAACGCGGTCGCAACTTCCCAAGCCCGGTCGCCCTGTGCGCGCCCCGGCCCCGGTGGGAACGCCCGCCCGTCTCCCACCACCGCCCTTCTGCGGAAGTCGCTTCGCTCCCCCTTTGATTCGGCACCGAAGGGTCCGCCGCCCCGCCTCCCGCGGCCGTGCCCTCCTGGAGCATGGCCTCCATCGCGGCCACCAGCTGGGCCCGCTGGACGACCTTGACCTCGGGGTCCAGCTCCGGTTTGGGCAGTTCGCCGAGGCCGGTCGCCAGGGACAGCATCCGGCCCTGCTCGGGCCGGTCCACGGCGGCCGGAGCAGGGCCTTCGGACTGCTCGGCCGCCGTGCCCCGGGCGGGCTGCTCTTCCAGGGCCTGGGCGAAGGCGTTCGCCCGCCGGTGCGCCGATACGTTCGCGATCACTGGCGGCACCTCCTCTCGTCATCACGGTCGACTCCCCAGGGGGTCCTGAGGGTTGCACACCCCGACCACGACCACTCGATCGAGTGATCGAAGTCGGCCAGGGTGTGACCACAGGGAGCCTGTATCCCGCACAACGAGCGGCTCGGCACTTGGGTTACGGACGACGGATGATCGGACCGCGAAGTCAACGGACTTTCACGGACGGTGAGTTGGGCATCGCTGAGCGTATGGAGTCATACGGAGTCGTACGGAGATGGGGCGGGGCAGGGCCCGCCGTGTACGGGGTCTCAGCGGGCGTCTTCCGGGAGGAGCCGGGCCAGTGTGCGCACCGCCCGGTACTGGAGGGTCTTGATCGCGCCCTCGTTCTTGCCCATCACGCGGGCGGTCTCGGCGACCGAGAGGCCCTGGAGGAAGCGCAGGGTCACGCACTCCTGCTGCTGCGGGTTGAGGCGGCGGACGGCGTCCAGCAGCGCCGCGTTCGAGAGGGACTCCAGGACGGAGTCCTCGGGGGAACGCTCGACCTCGTTGGCGTCGAGCATCTCGCCGGTGGTCACTTCGAGCCGGAAGCGGCTCGACTTGAAGTGGTCCGCGACGAGGTTGCGGGCGATGGTGACGAGCCAGGCGCCGAAGTCACGGCCCTGCCAGGTGAACGTGCCGATGCGGCGCAGGGCGCGCAGGAACGTCTCGCTCGTGAGGTCTTCCGCGGTCGCCTTCCCGCCGACGCGGTAATAGATATAGCGGTACACAGTGTCGCTGTACTGGTCGTAGAGCCGGCCGAAGGCCTCGGCCTCACCGGCCTGTGCGCGCTCCACGAGGTCCATCATCCGGGCGCTGTCACTGTCTGCGGCCGGGCGGCGTGCGGTGGTGGCCGACGCGCTCGAACGACCTCGTCTGCCCACCGCCGCGCTGCCGTCGGCCAGTGCATAGCACGGTCCGACGGGCGCGGCGGAGACAGCGAGGGCGGGGACGGCGTACGCGGTGGGGACGAAGCCGCGCAGGCGGTCGATGACCGTTGCGCGCAGCGTAGCCAGGCCCGAGGCGTCAACCCCGACGTGTGGGTACACGGGACTCCCAGAGGCAGAGCTTCCATCACGTGCAGTACCGGACCGTTCACCCGTCGTAGCGAAGAGTGGGGCCCGTCATGCGTCTGAGGAGAATAACGCTTCGTACAGGCAGTGCTACACCCAGTTGCTCAAATCATCGATTACGTCGCTTCTGTTACCGAACGACGCCTCATCAAGTGCCGGAGAGTGACCGGTTGTTGATCGAATGATTCCGCGTTCCGTCTGAGTCCGGGGCGTGTTGTGGCCGGGTGCCGTTAACGGGACTGGCGGGGGCTCTGCGCGGGTAGGACAGCCGGATTGCCCATGTCCCTGTGGGACGCGGGGAACTGTGCGACCGGCCGCGGCCGACCCGCACTGTCGTACGGACTCCTGCCGCGGAGTGCTCAGCGGCGGCGGCGGTGCAGGGCGATCGC
>NZ_JAPWHT010000373.1:0-10390 GCF_027270795.1 Streptomyces sp. ActVer | reverse complement strand
GAAGGGGCCGTACGCCGGGGCGTGGATGCGGGAGGCGAGGGGCGCCGGGACGGGCCGATCATCTCCAGGGCCTCCCGGGCCGGCGCCTGCACGATCTGGGGCTCCGCCTTGCCGTCCGGGCGCGGCTCCGAGGCCGGAGCGGGCGCGGACGGGGCGCCGGGAGCGAGCGGTCGCTGGACGGTCACACAGCCGGAGACGGCCGAGACGGCCACGGTGACCAGGAGCGTTGCGGTGGTCGCGGTTCGATGCACCCGCGCAACTCTGCTGTGTCCGCCCCCATTTGGGGAGCTGACAAGCGGAGGATGCCCCGCATGGGTGAACGACCGGTGCGCGAGCCCGCGGCGGCCCGGGGAGGGTGTGCGTCATCTGCGGGTCGGTGAGGGCTGGTCGCGCAGTTCCCCGCGCCGCTGAAGGGGGCGTCTGGTTGCCGACCCCTTGCCGGTACCTACGCGCTTCAGTCGCCCGTTACCCCGTCGATCAGCTCGCGGAGCAGGTCGGCGTGACCGTTGTGGCGCGCGTACTCCTCGATCATGTGGGTGTAGATCCACCGCAGGTTGAAGGGCTTGTCGGTGAACCTGCTCCTGCCGTCGGACAGGTCGTCGAGCGCGAAGCGCGCCGCGTTCTGCCGGGCGACCTCGATCTCCCGCTGCCAGGTGCCGTACGCCTCCTCCCAGGTGTCCTTCTCGGTGAGGTGGAACTCGCCGTCGCGGTCCTCGTCGCTGTAGTAGATCGGGCCGGGATCGTCGCCCACCAGCACCTTGCGGAACCAGCTCCGCTCCACCTCCGCCATGTGCCGGACGAGCCCGAGCAGGGAGAGCTCGGACGGTGGCGCGGAGGCGGTCCTGAGCTGGGCGTCGTCCAGGTCCTGGCACTTCCGGGCGAGGGTTTGGCGGTGGTAGTCGAGCCAGCCCTCCAGCATGGTTCGTTCGTCGGCGTCGATCGCGGGTTCGCTGCGTTCAATCGTCATGCCCGCATCATCGCGGAGGGCCGGCCGACAGCCCAATCCTTTCCGGGACCTGCCGACCGGCGTGAGCGGTCAGCTCCGCAGCATGCCGTCCAGGACCTCCCGCAGCTCCGGCCGACGGGTCGCCTCCAGCGCCAGCCGTCCCGGCATGGCCCTGCGCAATGCGACGGTCGCCGCGGTTTCGAAGGCCGGACCTGTCCTCTTCCTGCGGAGTTCCGACGGAATCGCCGACTGGCGGTCGCCGCAGGCGCCGTATGCTTCCGAGGAGACACGGGTGAGCACGCCCTGGACATGTCGGTTCCCCGGAGGAGACCCCTGTGAAGGTCGGCTGCATCGGACTCGGAGACATCGCGCAGAAGGCCTATCTGCCGGTGCTCGCCACCCGGCCGGGGCTCGAACTGCATCTGCACACGCGGACGCCCGCGACCCTCGCCAGGGTCGCCGACAGCCTCCACCTGCCGGCCGGGCAGCGTCACACCGACCTCTCCGAGCTGCTCGCGCAGGACCTCGACGCGGCGTTCGTGCACGCGCCCACCCACGCGCACCCCGAGATCGTGACCCGCCTCCTCGAAGCGGGCGTGGCCACCTATGTCGACAAGCCGATCGCGTACGAACTCGCCGACTCCGAACGCCTGGTGAAGCTCGCGGAGGAGCGGAACACCAGCCTGGCCGTCGGCTTCAACCGGCGCTACGCACCCGGGTACGCGCAATGTGCCGACCACCCGCGCGAGCTGATCCTGATGCAGAAGAACCGCGTCGGCCTGCCGGAACAGCCCCGCACGATGATCCTCGACGACTTCATCCACGTCGTGGACACCCTGCGGTTCCTGGCGCCGGGGCCGGTCGACGACGTGACCGTGCGGGCCCGGGTCGAGAACGGACTGCTGCACCACGTCGTGCTCCAGCTCGCCGGGGACGGATTCACGGCGCTCGGCGTGATGAACCGGCTGAGCGGCTCGAACGAGGAGATCCTCGAAGTCTCCGGGCAGGACACCAAGCGTCAGGTCGTCAACCTCGCCGAGGTCATCGACCACAAGGGCCAGCCGACGATACGCCGGCGCGGCGACTGGGTACCGGTGGCCCGGCAGCGCGGGATCGAGCAGGTCGTGCTCGCGTTCCTCGACGCGGTGCGCGCGGGCAAGGTGCTCAGCGCTCGGGACGCGCTGGCGACTCATGAGCTGTGCGAGCGGGTGGTACGTGCGGTGACGGACCGGCCCGCCTGACCCGAAACGGCCGGGCCCCTTCCCTGGCGCCCAGGGCGGCCAGGATGAGCAGCGCCGCGTACACCGGCCACTCGCCGAACCGCGCGTACGGGGTGACACCGTGTGCCAGGGGCACGTCGTACACCGCGGAGGCGCCGGCGTCGGTGCCGAGCCAGGAGCCGACGCGCTCACCGTTCGGGCCGTAGACCGCGGAGATGCCGGTGAGCGTCGCGTGCACCATCGGCCGGCCCGTCTCGGCGGCCCGCAGCGCCGCCAGTGACGCGTGCTGTTCGGGCGCCCAGCTCTGCTGGAACGACGAGGTCGCCGACTGGGCGAGCAGCAACTCGGCGCCGCCCCGGGCGAGATGACGGCTCATGTCGGGGAACGCCGACTCGAAGCAGACCATCGGACCGATCCGCAGCCCGTCGCCGACGTTCATCACCACCTGCTCGGTACCGCGTATCCGGTCCTCGCCCGCCGCCTTGCCCACGGACGTGGCCCAGCCGAGGAGGGAGCGCGCCGGGACGTACTCGCCGAAGGGCACGAGCCGCATCTTGTCGTAGCGGTCGCCGGTCGGACCCTCGGGACCCACGAGCACCGAACTCTTGTATATGCCGCGCCGGTCGGAGCGGCGCGCGTCCACGTTGACCAGGATGTCCGCGTCCACCTCGCGGGAGAGCGCCGCGAGCCGGTCCGCGATGTCGGGCCGGTCGGAGAGGTCGAAGCCGACACTGCTCTCGCCCCACACCACGAGGTCCACGTCCTGCCCGGCCAGTTGCCGGGTGAGCGTCTCCTCGCGCGCGAACCGCTTCTCCGCGCCGCCGACGCCGTCGATCACACCGGGCTGCACGACGGCGATCCGGACCCGGCCGTCGACGTCCGGCCGTGGGGACCACACCCAGGCCGCCGAGGTGGCCGCGGCCGTCGCGACCAGCCCGGCGACCGCGGGGACACGGGACTGCCGTACGGCGACGAGGACGGCGACCGCGACGTTCACGGCGACGAGCAGGAAGCTCAGCAGCCACACCCCGCCCACCGAGGCCAGCCGCAGCGCGGGCTCCACGTCCCACTGACTCGATCCGAGCAGCCCCCAGGGGCCGCCCAACCCCTCCCAGGAGCGTACGAGTTCGACCATCAGCCAGGCGGAGGGCAGCACGAACAGGGCGGCGACGACCTGGCCCGCCGAGGGCACCCCGGCCAGGAACCTGCGGGTCAGCCAGCCCCACGGTGCCCAGAGCGCGCCGAGCAGCGCCGCTATCACGACGGTGAAGACATGCAGGCTCGGCAGCAGCCAGTGGTGCACGGCCAGCATGAACCCGAGCCCGCCGAGCCAGCCGTCGTACGCCGCCCGCCGGGCCGTCGGAGCCGAGCGGACGAGCAGGATCCACGGCACCAGCGCCACGTAAGCGAACCACCACAGGGACGGCGCCGGGAAGCTCAGCATCGGCAGCGCACCGGCGAGCGCGGCCGCGACGCCGCGCCACCAGGGGGAGTCGAGGCGTCGGCGCCAGTCAGCGGCGGACAGCTTCATGCAGCGCCTCCCTCGACCCCCGAAGCACGGTGCGTGACTCCAGTGTGCGCGCACGGGGACGATCTACGTAAGGGGGCGATCCACTCAGATGGGCAGGCGCGAACAGGCCGACCGTGGGCTCAATGGGCGGCGGGTTCCTGCTGCGTCTGCGTGACCCGGCGCCACTTCTCGTGGACGACCACCTCGCGCAGCCGCCAGCCGTTGTACGTCCGCACCAGCCCGAAGTCGTACCGGCCGCCGCACACGAAGTCGGGCTCGGTGGACCCGCCGTCGTCTCCCGCGAACCGCATCGGGTTGACGTAGTCCGCCTGGATCCGGGCCGTGTCGCCCGTGTCCTGCTCCAGCGCCCCGAACCGCACCCGCCGGTTGACGATGAGATGCTGCCGCATCGGGAACAGCTCCATGGTCTGCGCGAGCCATCCGGCGATCTGCCCCGCGTCCCCCTCGATACCGCCCGCCGACCGGTAGTCCGCCCGCCCGTCCGGCGCGAACAGTCCGCGGTACGCCTCCCAGTCCCCGTCGTCGACCGCCACCGCGTACTCGGTGACCAGTCCGTCGACCGCGAGCCGGTCCATTACCGTAGCCAGTTCCACGCGCTGCGTCATCGGCTCAGTGTTGGCCACGGGGAGGTCCGAGCCAAGGGGCGTGCAGTGATATTCACCGGTCGTGCGCCGTATGGACGTACGGATCCGGTCCCGGGAGACGATCAGCCGTCCCGTTCCGGCACGGGCGGGACCGCGGACCACGGATCATGGATCGTGGGTTGCGGATCACTGGTCACTGATAGCTGATCACGAAGGAGCGCACATGTCTCGTCCGTCCCGTCCCGTCACGGTCGTCACGGGTGGCAGCCGGGGGATCGGTGCCGCGACCTGCCTGCGGCTGGCGGCGGACGGCCACGACCTGGTGGTCGGGTACGCACGCGACGACGAGGCCGCCGAGCGGACCGCGGCGGCCGTACGCGAGGCCGGGGCGCGGTGCGTGACGGTACGCGCGGACACCTCCGACGAGGCGGACGTCGAGCGGCTCTTCGACACGGCTGCGGAGCGCCTCGGCGCTGTGACGGGCCTGGTGAACAACGCGGGCGTGACCGGCCCGCTCGGCCGGCTCGCCGACACGGACACCGCCGAACTGCGCCGGGTCGTGGAGGTCAACCTCCTGGGCGCGCTGCTGTGTTCGCGCCGGGCCGCGCGCGACATGGCGCCCCGGGGCGCCGGCGCCATCGTGAACGTGTCGTCGGCGGCGGCCACGCTCGGCAGTCCCGGGGAGTACGTCCACTACGCGGCCACCAAGGCGGCGGTCGACGCGCTGACGGTGGGCCTCTCGAAGGAACTCGGCCCCGACGGCATCCGCGTCAACGCGGTCGCCCCGGGCCTCATCGACACGGAGATGCATGCCGCGATGGGGGATCCGGACCGCCCGACCCGCCTGGCGCCGTCGATTCCGCTCGGGCGGCCGGGGGATCCCGCGGAGGTCGCGGCGGCCGTGGCGTGGCTGTTGTCACCGGATTCGTCGTACGCGACGGGAGCGGTGCTGCGGGTGGCAGGGGGCCGGTGAGGTCCAGGGCTCCGGCGGAGTGGTTGGTGCGGCCGGTGCCGCGGGGCGCCGGGCTGGCCCGCATGCTCAGGAAGCCCTCACGCCACGGACATCACTCGACGGGCCTCACGCCGCCTCGATGACCTCATGACGTATCGCCGCGGCCCACTGCACGACCAGCAGTTCGTACTCGGCCCTCTCCTGGGCCGACAGAGAACCGCCGGCGCGTATCCATAACGCGCGGATCTGCTCATTCAGCACGGCGGCAGACCGCGCGGAACCAGGGCTCACGGAATTGGGGGACATGCGCACAAGCGTAGGGCCAAGGACTGACAGTGCGCTACCAAACGGCTACCCATGCAGTATGTGGTTGGTCACGCCAAAAACGTTTGAGGGTCGATGGGTTGGGAAAAGGGCCGGCCGTCGTTCCGCTTCACCGCTGGTCGGCCCAGGTGCGGGACCAGTCGAGCAGGGGTCCCATCGCCGTCACGAGGTCATCGCCGAGGGGTGTGAGGCGCCAGGTCGTCTCGTCCGTGGGCACCGCGATGCCCGCCTCGCGGAGGTCGGTGAGGCGGGCGGACAGGACGCTGGACGACATGGCGTCGCAGCGGCGCTGGAGGCCGCGGAAGCCGATCGGCGCAGCGCTCCGGTGGAGTTCCCAGATCACGCGGAGCGTCCAGCGGCGGCCCAGCAGGTCGAGTGCGGCCATGACCGGGCGACCCGTGGCCGAACCGCGCACGGGCCGACCGGGGCGTGGTGCGGTGCCCAAGACGCATTCCCTCCTCGTCGGTTGCCTGACAACTACCGATGCCTTCCTTTGCGTTCCCACCCTTGCGCTTCGATTTCAGAAGCGCAAGAGTCGGAGGGCATGAAGCAACGCATCGACGGCGTCACGCCGCCCTATGACCCCGAATCCGAACGCGAGTTGCGTCGCTGGATGCCGCCCGGCGTCACCCAGGAACCCCTGATGCTCTTCAAGGTCCTGCAACGCCACCCCGACCTCGCCTCCCGAATGCGGACCCTCGGCGCGGGCCTGCTCGTCCACGGCCGCCTCTCCGACGCCGACCGGGAGTTGGTCATCGCCAGGGTCGCCGCCCGCTGCGGCTGCGCGTACGAGTGGGGCGTCCACATGGCCGCGTACGCCGAGGCCTCCGGTCTCGGGCAGGAGTGGATTCCCCTGACCGTGACCGCCACCCCGGCCGATCCGGCCTGGACGCCCCGCCAGGGGGCCCTGCTCCGGGCAGTGGACGAACTCCACGACACGGCCCGCCTGTCGGACGACGCCTGGACCGCTCTCCGAGCCCATCTCGACGAACTCGAAGCGCTGGAGTTCCTGGTCCTGGCGGGCTGGTACCGCACCATCGCGTACGTGGCCAACGGACTGGAGATCGAGCGGGAGCCGTGGGCGCGGGCGTTCCCTGAGGGGTGAGCCGGAGCGGTGCCGCGGTGCCCCTCCGGATAATCGAGTGCCCCCAACAGCCCGTCCCGCTACGGTGGTTCATGTCCAGGTGCGAAGGCTGCGGCTACTTCTCCTGTCAAGAGAGAGACGCGGGTTCGAATCCCGTCGCCGGCGCGAGCCGGTGTCGTCCAGCGGCCGAGGACACTTACGTCGCCGCCGCCGAGTCCGACCTCTGGACACCGAGCACGGGCCGCCCGCCACGGGGGAATCAGGCGGGCGGCCCGGTCATGTCAGGGGGTGTTGCGAGTACGGTCGCGGTCAACCTGCCGACTCGGCCGCGTTCGGGCTCAGTGCGCCCACGCTGACCAGCACGATGATCAGGATGCCGAGCAGGATGCGGTAGTAGACGAACGGCATGAAGCTTTTGGTCGTGATGAACTTCATGAACGCAACTATGTCGACATGTCCTGAGCGGCTTTGACCTGCTGTTTTCCACCATTTTTCAAGATCGAATGGGAGAGCAGTGGGAAATGGCGCCTTCCACTACTCTCCCGCCGACCACGAACGGCGCAGCCACCTGCTTTGCAGCGAATCGGCAATCTCCTGCTCCCTGGCCAGGGCAACGTGCGAGTGGAGACCTTCATGCCGGCGGCCTCGTGGCCCATGCGGGTCTCCACGGCGATGCGACTGTGTCGATCTTCGTCCAGCCACTCCTTGCCGCCGTGACGAAGCAGGTACAGCCGCTTTCCGGCGTTCGTGGTCGCGGGGAACCGGCCCCTGACCCGCGGCCAAACTGTCCAACAAGGCACTGGCCGCAGTGCGCGCCTCGGTCGCTCACCAGCCCGGATGAGATTTTCGGCAAGGGCAGGATGCATGCGGCCGACTGGGACGATGAGGACGACAACGGTGCTCCGGATGGGCTGATCGGCACGCGAAGAGCTGTGCGGCGGTGACCTGCATGCCCTGGCGGTCGCCGGAGGCGCTCCAGCGGTCACCGCACCCGAGCGGGCGCTGGCCGCGTTTCTGCGTCTGCCCGCCGGGTGATCCCGTACCGGGGCGCCGCTGTGGCACTCGTGCCTGTACGGGGCGGTGTAGCCGGTGTTCGGGTGCACGGTCGCCTCAGGTTGTCGGTGCCGTCGGCTAGCGTGCGAGGTATGCGCTACTTCAATACGGCCGGGCCGTGCGTCCCCACGCGTCACTACATGGTGCCGGCCCAGGAGCGGCTGCCCAGGGCCCGCGGGTACATCGAGCAGGGCCAGTACTTCGTGGTGCACGCGCCACGGCAGACCGGGAAGACGACGGTGCTGGCGGCGATGGCCCGGGAACTGACGGCCTCGGGCCGGTACGCGGCGCTGCACTTCTCGTGCGAGAGCGCGGAGGTGGCCGGGGAGGACTACGGCCAGGCCGAGCTGCTGGTGCTGGAGGCGATTCGGCGGTCCGCGGAGTCCGCTGGGCTTCCTGATGAGCTCGCGCCCCCCGCCTCCTGGCCCGACGCGGTGCCCGGGTCCCGGCTCACGCGGGGGCTGACGGAGTGGGTGCGGAGCTGTCCGAGTCCGCTGGTGCTGTTCTTCGACGAGATCGATGCGCTGCGGGGGGAGAGCCTGCGCAGTGTGCTGCGCCAGTTGCGCGATGGCTTCACTGTCAGCCGTGGCGGCTTCCCGCATGCGGTGGTGCTGTGCGGGCTGCGGGATGTGCGTGACTACAAGGCGGCCTCGGGCGGGGATCCGGGGCGCCTTGGTACGTCGAGTCCGTTCAACATCAAGGTGGCGTCGCTGCGGTTGGGCGACTTCACCGAGGCCGAGGTCGTCGAGCTGTACGGGCAGCACACCACGCAGACGGGCCAGGATTTCACGGTGGATGCGCTGGAGCGTGCCTTCGGCTTTACCCAGGGACAGCCGTGGCTGGTCAACGCGCTGGCCCGGGAGGTCGTCGAGGAGATGGGGGTGCCGTCGGACACGCCGATCACGGCCGGGCACATGGAGGAGGCGAAGGAGCGGCTGATCCTGGCGCGTGCGACGCATCTGGACTCGCTGGCCGCCAGGTTGGGCGAGGACCGGGTGCGGCGGGTGATCCAGCCGGTGATCGCGGGCGAGCTGCTCCTGCCGACGGACACGTACGACGACGATCTGGCGTACGTGCGTGACCTGGGGCTGGTCGCTCCGGACGCGCCGGTGCGGGTGGCCAATCCGATCTACCAGGAGGTCATTGTCCGGGTCCTGGGGAACAACACGGAGGGCCAGGTCGTCGCCGCCCCGAGCAGCTTCCGGCTGCCGGACGGCCGGATCGACATGGACAAGCTGCTGTGCTCCTTTGCCGAGTTCTGGCGGGAGAACGGCGAGATCCTGGCCACCGCCTCGACCTACCCGGAGGCCGCAGCGCAGCTGGTGATGATGGCCTACCTGCACCGGATCGTGAACGGGGCGGGTTTCATCGACCGGGAGTACGGGATCGGCCGGCGGCGCGTGGACCTGCTGATTCGCCAGCCGTACACCGCTGCCGACGGTTCGCGGGCGGTGCAGCGCGAGGCGCTGGAGCTGAAGGTGTGGCGCCAGGGCCGCACCGACCCCCTCGCCGAGGGTCTGGCACAGTTGGACGACTACCTGGACCGCATGGAGCTGTCCACGGGCACCCTCGTCGTCTTCGACACCCGCCCGCAAGCAGCCCCGGTCCACGAGCGCACCGCCTTCTCGCAGCGGACCACGCCCTCCGGGCGCACCGTCACCCTGCTGCGCGCCTGACGGCCGGGAGACCTCAGCCAGGAGCGCCCCCGGATCTTCCTCCCGTGGCCGTGTTCCCGGAGCAGCACGGGTTCGGTGCGGGAGCTGGAGGGGCTCCGGTGTCACCGTCCGACCTGCCCCAGGCCGATGCACGCTCGACGGTGGAGGCGAAACTCGCCCTGTTCGAGAGACTGTTCGCGGGCCGCGCCGACGTGCACGCCCTGTTGGGTGCCAAGAGTCCCGCACATGCGTTGAGCTGGGTGTTCGTCAGACTGTTGTGATCTTCGTCAGGCTGTGTCGCGGTACTCGTGGATGAGTCCGCTGAGGACGTCGTGGCGCTGGATGTGCTGGGCGGGGAAGGGGATGACGTTCGGATTGTCGGCTGGTGCGCGAAGGTGCAGGGCCCGGTGCGGCCTTCCGAGTTGTAGTGCTCGGCGTATTCGGCGAGGACACGCCGTGCGTGTTGCTCGTTGTAGATCAGCATCCGGTCGGTGCACTCGGCCCGCACGCTGCGGATGAACCTCTCCACGTGGGCGTTCATCCGCGGTGTCTGTGGCGCGCTCTTCAGGATCTCGATGCCGTCGGCGGTGAAGACGGCATCGAACGCCTGGGTGTAGCGGCTGTCGCGGTCGCGTAGCAGGTAGCGGAAGCCGGCGGCGCGGTCTGCGAGGTTGGCGAGGAGGTTCCTCGAGAGCTGGGTGGCCCAGGCTGCGGTCGGGTGGGCGGTGACGCCAAGGATGTGCACGGTGCGGGTGCCGACCTCCATGACCACGAAGGCGTACAGCCTGGTCAGCGCGGCGGTGTCCACCGCGCACTTCCCGCCACCCGCACCGGGATGAGTCACGGGTGCAGGCGGCGAGATGAACCTTCCCCTTGACCGTGGACACCTGGAGACTGGGACCCGAGGTTCCAGAGGAAGTAGCACCAGGTGGGAAGCAAGTACACGAAGCGGTACACGGAGGAGTGAACCGCCCCGGGTTCGATAGAGATCTCAGATTATGGTTGTGACCTGGGGTTTCGTGGATTCCATGTAGTGGTTGG
>NZ_JAPWHT010000372.1:0-10466 GCF_027270795.1 Streptomyces sp. ActVer | reverse complement strand
CGCGCGATCCGGGCCTCGGGGCGGTAGCCGCGGCCGGTCAGATGCCGTCGGAAGGCGTCGCGGGCCGGGCCGATCAGCAGGTCGTCGGCCGCGCTGACGCCGCCGCCGATGACGAAGCAGGACGGGTCGAGGGCCGCCGCGAGGTTCGCGATGCCGACGCCGAGCCACTGGCCGATGTCCTGGAGGAGCTCGATGCACATGGCGTCGCCCTCGCGGGCCAGCTCGGTGATCATCGGGCCGGTGATCTCGGAGATGTCGCCCTTGACGTGCTCGATGATCCCGTATGCCACCGGGGAGTCGGCGGCGGCGAGTTCGCGGGCCTCGCGGACCAGCGCGTTGCCGGAGCTGTACTGCTCCCAGCAGCCGCGGTTGCCGCAGGGGCAGCGGTGGCCGCCGGGCACGACCTGCATGTGGCAGAACTCGCCGGCGACGCCGAACTTGCCGCGCTTGACCTGGCCGTCCTCCAGGATCGCGCCGCCGATTCCGGTGCCCAGCGTGATCATGACGAGGTGGTCCTCGCCGCGGCCGGCACCGAAGCGCCACTCGGCCCAGGCGGCGGTGTTGGCGTCGTTGTCCACCAGGACGGGCACGGCGAGGCGGCCCGAGATGCGGTCCCGGAGGGGCTCGTTGCGCCACGACAGGTGGGGCGCGAACAGGACGCGGTTGCGGTCCGCGTCGACCCAGCCGGCCGCGCCGATGCCGACCGCGTGCACGTCGTGCCGGTCGGAGAGGTCCAGGACCAGCTCGACGATGGTGTCCTCGACGACCCTGGGGCTCTTGGACTTGTCGGGGGTCTCGGTGCGGACCTTCTCCAGGATGTTGCCGTCCGCGTCGACGACTCCCGCCATCACCTTCGTACCGCCGATGTCGATGCCGACGGTCGGGACGCGCGGCGCCGTCAGGTGTGAACGGCGCTCGCGTGTGCCCACGGTGCGCAGGACGGTGGCCCGGCGGGAGCCGATGGGGGCGCCCGCGGCTCTGGCGGAGCCGAGCGCCCTGGGGAGTGCGAGGTCGCGGTAGGTGCTCATCGCGCCGATTCTGCCGCACGTGGGGGTTTGGCTGCACGGCGGCGTCCTTCGCCGCGCTTGGAGCCGCCCTGGAAGGCTGCCCGCCGTCCGCTGTCCGCGGGACCGCTGTGGCTGGTCGCGCCGACGCGGCGGAGCCGCACACCGATACAGCCCCGCGCCCCTGAGGGGGGCGCCCTAGGGTGCGGAGTTCTCCAGCTCGTGGCGCAGGTCGTCCAGCTCCGTTCCGCCCGCCATTTGGCGGGTCAGTTCGTCCAGGGTGATCTCGTCGCGTGTGTGGCTGCCGGTCATCGTGCCGCGCTTGAGGAGGACGAAACGGTTGCCCACGAGGTAGGCGTGATGCGGGTTGTGGGTGATCAGGACAACGCCGAGGCCCGCGTCACGTGCGGCGGCCACATATTTGAGGACCATGCCGGACTGCTTCACCCCGAGGGCCGCGGTGGGCTCGTCGAGGACGAGGACCTTGGCGCCGAAGTGGACGGCGCGGGCGATGGCCACGCACTGGCGCTCGCCGCCCGAGAGGGTGCCGATGGGCTGGTCGACGTCGCGCAGGTCGATGCCCATGCGCAGGAGTTCCGCGTGGGTCGTCCTGCGCATGAGGTCGACGTCCAGGCGCTTGAAGGGGCCCCTGCCCTTCCGCGGCTCGGAGCCGAGGAAGAAGTTGCGCCAGACCGGCATCAGGGGCACGACGGCGAGGTCCTGGTAGACCGTGGCGATCCCTCGGTCGAGGGCCTCGCGCGGGGACGCCGGACGGGCGTCCTCGCCGTCGATCCGGAAGGTGCCGGCGTCGTGCCGGTGCAGTCCCGCGATGATCTTGATCAGGGTCGACTTGCCGGCGCCGTTGTCGCCGAGGACGCAGGTGATCCCGCCCGCGTGGACCTCCAGCGAGACACCCTCCAGGGCGCGGACGTTGCCGTAGTACTTACTGACGTCGTCGAGCTCGACGAGGGCCGTGCGCGCGGTGGTGCGCGTCGTCCCGGCGGCCTCGTTCATCTCGCCGCTCCGCGTCACTTCGTGGCCTCCGCGCGCTTGCGGACCCAGGCGTTCAGCAGGGTCGCGAGGAGCAGCATCGCTCCGAGGAAGAACTTGAACCACGAAGCCGTGCCCTTCTTGAATCCGATACATGGAGATACCAAGTATCGGACACGGCGATCACCCATTCGGACGGCGGGTACCGCGCGAGCACGTCACGGCGACCCGGGCGCGCATGTGGCGCACGCCGAGTCGTACGAGGTCAGGGGCGTACGAGCAGCTGGAACTCGAAGGAATAGCGCGAGGCGCGGTACGTGTGGGTGCCGAACTCGACGGCTCGGCCCGTGTCGTCGAAGGTGGTGCGCTGCATGGTGAGCAGCGGGGCTCCCTCGGGCTCGCCGAGGCGCTCGGCCTCCACGACCGTGGCGGCGCGGGCACCGACGGACTGGCGGGCGCTGTGCAGGGTGATGCCCGCGGCGCGCATCAGCCGGTACAGACCGGTGGCCTCCAGCTGCGAACTGTCCAGGTCGAGGAGGCCGGGCGGCATGAAGTTGCAGAGGTACGCCATCGGCTCGCCGTGGGCCAGGCGCAGCCGCTCCACCCTGTGTACGTCGCTGCCCTCGGCCACCGAGAGGGCGGCCGCGACCTCGGCCGACGCCGGGACGACGGTGTTGACGAGGACATGGGTCGCCGGGCGCTGACCGGCCGCCTCCAGGTCGTCGTAGAGGCTGCTCAGCTCCAGTGGTCGCTTGACCTGGCTGTGCACGACCTGGGTGCCGACGCCTCGACGGCGTACGAGGAGGCCCTTGTCCACCAGTGACTGGATGGCCTGGCGGACCGTGGGCCGGGACAGGCCGAGACGTCCGGCGAGCTCGATCTCGTTGCCCAGCAGGCTGCCCGGAGTCAGGGCGCCGTGCTCGATCGCGGCTTCGAGCTGCTGGGCGAGCTGGAAGTACAGCGGCACCGGGCTGTTCCGGTCGACGCTGAGCTGGAGCGGCACGGTCGGGTCCACGTCTGGTTTGGGCACGGGGCCGAGCGTAGCTCCGGGGGATGATGACGGGAAGTTGTGAGGTTCGATTGTCCGGACAAAGCGTTGACAGGGTGTAGGGTCCGCCCTCAGTTTGGTCCCATGCGCATCGGACTCATCGGGACGGGTCGAATTGGTACATTTCACGCGACCGCCCTCAGCCGGCACCGCGAAGTCGGCGGCTCTCTCATCGTCACGGACGCGGACACCGCACGCGCCCGTCGGCTCGCGGACCGCTTGGGCGCCACGGCGGCACCCGGCGTGGACGAGATCTTCACCTGGGGCGTGGACGCCGTGGTGATCACGGCCGCCACCTCGGCACACGGCGAACTGATCGGTCGGGCAGCACGGGCCGGGCTTCCGGTGTTCTGCGAGAAGCCCATCGCCCTCGACCTGCGGGACACGTTAACGGCCATCGCGGAGGTCGAGACTGCGGGAACGATCCTGCAGATGGGGTTCCAGCGGCGCTTCGACGCCGGGTACACGGCCGCGCGGGAAGCGGTGCGCTCCGGCTCGCTCGGGCGGCTGCACACCGTGCGCGCCATGACCTCCGACCAGTCTCCGCCGCCGGTCGCCTACCTGCCGCTGTCCGGCGGGCTGTACCGGGACACGCTCGTGCACGACTTCGACATGCTGCGCTGGGTGACGGGCCGCGAGGTCACCGAGGTGTGCGCGATGGGCTCGGACGCCGGGCCCTCCATGTTCCGCGACGCGGGCGACATCGACACGGCCGCGGCCGTCCTCACCCTGGACGACGGCACGCTCGCCTCCGCCACGGCGACCCGGCTCAACGGCGCCGGGTACGACGTGCGCATGGAGCTGGCCGGGGAGCTGGACCAGATCGGGGTCGGGCTCGACGACCGTACGCCGATCGCCTCCACGGAGCCGGCCGGGCCGCCTGCCGCGACGAAGCCGTGGACCGGGTTTCTTGAGCGGTTCGGGCCCGCGTACGAGGCTGAGCTGCATGCGTTCGTCGAGGTCGTGCGGGGGGAGCGGGCCAACCCCTGTGACGGGCGTGAGGCGTTGCAGGCGTTGCGGATCGCCGAGGCGTGCGAGTTGTCTCGGCGCGAGCGCCGAGTGGTGCGGCTTGGGGAGATCGCGGGGTGCGTGACTGAGGGGTTCCGCCCCCGCCGCCCCTACCCAATCCCGTCCCTTACTCAGGGGCTCCGCCCCCGAACCCCCGCCAAAAGATTGCGCAGTTCCCCGCACCCCTAGGTCTTTAGGGGCGCGGGGAACTGCGCGACCAGCCACAGCCGGGCCCGCACCCGACGACACCCAGGAGATCCTCACCAGCGGACCGGCAAGGTTCGTACCCCCCGCATCAGCGTCCCCGGCAGCCAACCGCCGGCGGGCCCGTCGAGGGCAAGGCCGGGGCAGCGGTCCAGCAAGGTGCGGAGCGCCACCCTCGCTTCGAGACGGGCCAGCGGGGCGCCCAGGCAGTAGTGGATGCCGTGGCCGAAGGCGACGTGGCCACGGGCGTCGCGCCGGATGTCGAACCGGTCGGGGGCCGGATAACGGACCCCGTCGCGGTCGGCCGCCGTAAGGCCGACCATCACCGCCTCCCCCGCCTCGACAGCCGTACCGGCGATCTCCAACGCCTCCGCCGCGTACCGGAACGTCGCGTTCTCCACCGGCCCCTCGTACCGGAGCATCTCCTCCACGGCCCCGTCGAGCAGTGTCATGTCGCCCCGCAGCGCGGCGAGTTGGTCGGGATGGGTGAGCAGCGCGTGGACGCCCCCGGCGAGGAGATTGACCGTCGTCTCGTGACCGGCGATGAGCAGCACGAACGCCATGCCGCGCAGCTCCTGCGGCGAGAGCCGGTCGCCGTCCTCGGCGGTCGTGCGGATGAGGCTGCTGAGCAGGTCGTCGGCGGGCCCGGCGCTCTGCTTGAACTCGATCAGGTCGTTCAGATACGCGGCGAGTTGGACGAACGCCTCGTACTCACTCTCCCCGCTGGTCGGCGCGACGGCCTCCGACGAGATCGCGCGGAACGCCGCCCGGTCGATCTCCGGCACCCCGAGCAGTTCGCAGATGACGGTGAGGGGCAGCGGATAGGCGAAGGACTCCACGAAGTCGGCGCGGCCGTGCGGCAGCATCTCGTCGAGCAGGGTGTCCGTGATCTCCTGGACGCGCGGCCTGAGCTTCTCCACCCGGCGCCCGGTGAACTCACGGGCGATGAGGGACCGCAGCCGTGTGTGCTGCGGCGGGTCGGCGACCAGCAGGTACTTCCCGATCAGCTGCTCGTCGAGGAACGTCACGCCGATCTTCTGGCCGTCCTTGGCCAGGCGGGGGTCGGCGAGCGCGGCCCGCGCCTCCTCGTACCCGACGATCAGCCAGGTCTCGTGGTGCGCGTCGGGCGCCGGCAGCCGCACCCGGTGGACCGGTCCGAGCTCGCGCAGTTCCGCGTACACCGGATGCGGGTCCTCCGTGAAAGCCGGCCCGTACTTCCCGAGATCGATCACGTCCACCATGCGCTCCCCCCTCCGTCCGCTCCAACGGCCACGGTCCTCGGCTAGTGCCCGTCCCCCTCCAGGAGTCCGGCGTCGTACGTCAACAGGGCGATCTGCACACGGTTGTTGAGGTCGAGCTTGGCGAGGATGCGGGAGACGTGCGTCTTGACGGTGGCGACGCTCATGAACAGTTCGGTCGCGATCTCGGCGTTCGAACGGCCCTGGCCGACGGCGACGGCGACCTCGCGCTCACGGTCGTTGAGCGTGGCGACGCGCGTACGGGCGCTCGTGCGCCGGGTGTCGGCGGAGGTGCCCGCGGCGTGGGCCATCAACTGCCGGGTCACGGTGGGCGAGAGCACCGGATCGCCCGCCGCGACCCGGCGTACCGCGTCGAGGATCTCCGCGGGCGGGGTGTCCTTGAGGACGAAGCCGGCCGCGCCCGCGCGCAGTGCCCGCAGCACCTGGTCGTCGGCGTGAAACGTGGTCAGGACGATGATCTGCGGGGCGTCCTTGCGGATCCGGAGCCGTTCGGTGGCCGCGAGGCCGTCCACCGTGGGCATCCGGATGTCCATGAGCACCACGTCGGGGCGCGTGCGGTCGACCAGCGCCTCGACCTCGCTGCCGTCGGCGGCCTCGCCCACGATCTCGAGGTCGTCGGCGCCGCCCATCATGAAGGAGAGGCCGGCCCTGACCAGTGGGTCGTCGTCGACGAGGAGCAGACGGATCGGAGTCATGGGCTTACCGTAGTGACCCTTCTTCGCGTGACCTTCTGCTTTTCCCCAGCTCATCCGCGGAAGTGCCCCTCACTCGGCCGACACGGCCGTGCGCCCGGCTCGCGCTCCGGCTCGGGCCGAGGACATGCTCACCCCCAGGGCAGCCACGCGCTCACCTGGAAGCCGCCGTCCTCCCCGGGCCCGTGCTCGAAGCGCCCGCCCGCGAGCGTGGCCCGCTCGGTGAGACCGATGAGCCCCTGGCCGGAACCGGGGACATGGGGCACATCGCCGGGCGGCGGCGGATTGCGTACGGAGATGGTGAGACCGTCGCCCGGAAGTCCGGCCACCGTGACCGTGACCTCCGCGCCCGGGGCGTGCTTGCGGGCGTTGGTCAGGCCCTCCTGGGCGATGCGGTAGGCGGTGCGGCCGACGGAGGCGGGGACCGTGCCGGCGTCCGTGACGCGGTTGTCCAACGTGACCTTCATGCCGGCCTCACGGCTCTCGGAGACCAGTCCCTCCAGGGCATCGAGGGTCGGCTGCGGCCGCCCGGACTCCTCGGCGCCGTCACCGGAGGCCCGCAGTACGCCGATGATCTCCCGCAGATCCTGCAGCGCCTCGTGCGCGCTCTCGCGGATGACCCCCGCGGCCCGCTCCACCTCGACCCGGGGCGCGTCCGGGCGGAACTCCAGCGCCCCGGCGTGCACGCTGAGCAGGGTCAGCCGGTGGGCCAGGACGTCGTGCATCTCGCGCGCGATCGCCTCCCGGGCCAGCCGCTGGGCCTGCTCGGCCCGCAGCGCCGACTCGGTCTCGGCCCGCCGCGCCCGGTCCCGCAGGCTCAGCATGAGCTGGCGCTTGGAGCGCGCGAGCGTGCCCCAGCCGACCACCGTGGCGGTCAGCAGCCAGCCCAGGGCGACGATCAGGATGTACGGGACCTCGGGATCGGGGCGCAGCCAGTAGAAGAGGGGCATCAGGGCCGCGGAGGCGCCGCCCGTCCAGGCGGCGTACTTGAAGGGCCGGTGCACGGCGACCGTGAACAGGGCGACCAGGCCCGCACCGCCCGCCGTGTTCGAGATGAAGCAGACCGGGACCATCGCCACGGCCAGGCCGACCGGCCAGCGCCGCCGGAGCCAGACCGCCGCGCAGGCGAGCGCGCCGAGCCACTGGTCCACGGCTTGCAGGGCGTACGGGATGTCGGTGTTCCCGGACATCTCGTCCGCGCCGATCAGCCCCACCGTGACGGCGATCAGGAAGCAGGCGAAGTCGATGAGCCAGTCGCGCGCGGTGCGCTTGGGGCGCCTCTTCCGGCCGGACTGGTCGGGGTCGGGGTCGAGTTCCGCGGTGACGGCCGACGGCAGAAACCACCGGCGCCCTGGGACGGGCGGAGGCTTCGGCAGTGGCGCGACATCACTCACAGTCGACAAATCTACGCATCGTTGTCCGCTCGCACCGCCCCTGCCGCCCGATCACCGACCAAAGTCGTCGCGCGACAGACTTTGGACGCAGCCGCGGCGAGCCGGCCGGGGACTTCCGGCGGGCGTACCTCGCCCCGCGGCCGATGAGAGTGGGGGGTCCGCGGGGCGAGGATCCTTGCATGAAGCAGGTGCTGGAGTTTCTCGGTGTGGTCGCCCTCGTTCAGGGCGTGGCGGGCCTGGTGTACGAGTTCACCGGCCGGCTGCGCGGCTGGGGCCTCGTACAGCGACTCGACTTCCTCGACGGCCGCGAGATCTACGGGAGCGTCGCACTGCTCGTGCTGGCGTTCGCGCTGTTCGCGGCGGCCGAGAGCCGGAAGCCCTGACGAGCAGGGACCGGGCTTCCGGCGGACGACACGTCCCGGTCAGCAGCTGTAGTTGACCAGCCTGAACGAGGCGTAGTGGTCGGAGGTGTAGTAGTCCTCCTGGCTCCTGTTGCCCGTGACGATGCGACGCGCTCCGCGCGTGGACGAACCGGGCGTGATCACCGTGTACTCGTGGTAGTACCCGGTGCTCTGCGAGGGCAGGATGCCTTCCCTGTTCTGGAAGACGCTGCCGTCCTGGGAGTAGGGGTAGGGACCGCCCTGCTCGATGAGGTCGAGCGTGTCGTGCGCCTGGGACGGCAGCGATCCGTAGCAGATGCTGCCGACGGCGGTCACCGCCGCGTTCGCGGGAACGGTGGCGGCGCCGCCGATGAGCAGGGCGGACGTGAGGGCGACCAGAGCGCCGATGCGAGTGGTGCGTGGGGGGAATCTCATGCCCTCTAGCATGACGCGCGTAGACCATGGCATGTCAATGCCAAGGACGGTCATTTCGTCCCGCAAGTCGGATGAGTTTTCCGGGAGTTAACCTCCGACACGAGACCCCCGCACGGGAGCGTCCCGGCCGCTACGCACTCCCCTCCGGCAGTTCGTACGTGCCGTACTCCGGGCGTCCTGCCAGGTCGTACGAGTGGATGGCGACGCCCTTGCTCGTGAGCCGAGCGCCGGCGTGCTTGAACGCGGTCGGTACGGCGCCCTCGGCGAAGAGACGGCGGCCCGTGCCGAGTACGACCGGGAAGGACAGCAGGTGCATGGTGTCGACGAGGTCGAGCGCCAGGAGGGACTGGGCGAGGGCGGCACTGCCGTGGACCTGGAGCTCTCCCTCGGTGTTCTCCTTGATCGCGGTGACCTCCTTGGCGAGATCGCCGCCGATCACCGTCGTACCGGCCCATTCGGGCTGCGTGATGCTCGACGAGGCGACGTACTTCGGCAGGGAGTTGAGCTTCCCCGCGACCGGGTGGGCCGGGTCGGTCACCTTCGGCCAGAACCCGGCGAAGATCTCGTACGTGTGGCGGCCGAGCAGGAAGGCGCCCGCGCGGCCGAAGACCTCGGTGATGAACTGCCCGAAGTCCTCGTCGTCGTACGGGAAACTCCAGCCGCCGTGCTCGAACCCGTCACGGCGGTCCTCTTCCCGGCCGCCCGGGGCCTGGTGGACGCCGTCGAGAGTGACGAAAGCGGTGAGAGTCAGCTTGCCCATGGCGTGCCTTCTTCCGAAGCGGGGTGTCCTGTCATCAGCTCAGACCCTCTGGACACCCGCAACTCATCGGCCGCCCGCCGATGAATCCGACCCGCGCGTACGTGCGCGGATCCGACCCGCGCACCTTCGGGGCTAGCCCGCGTTCGTCGAGAACAGGCCGCCCGTCGGGCCCTGCTTGTCGCCGCCCTGGGCCTTTCTGAGGGCGTTGGCCAGGCTCTCGATCGTGAGCGACTGCAGGATCACGCGGCCGTTGCCCTCCAGGGTGGCGAGGGAGAGGCCCTCGCCTCCGAAGACGGCGTTCATCACGCCCTGCCGGTTGAGCCCGCCGACGCGCTGCACCCCGTACTGGATGCCCGCCTCGAAGGCCACCACACAGCCGGTGTCGACGTCGACACGGCCGCCGAAGTCGGCAGGGTTCAGGTCGATGAAATTGCCCGCGCCCGCGATGATCACGGTGCCCCGGCCGGTGAACTTCTCCAGGACGAAGCCCTCGCCGCCGCTGCGGCCGGTCCTGCCGCCCTGGAAGGCGATGCCGAAGTCGACGGTGGACTCGGCCGCGACGAAGGCGTCCTTCTCCGCGAACCACGCGCGCGTGCCGTCCAGCTCCAGGGCCCGCATCTCGCCCGGCAGCACACCTGCGAACCCGACGGTGCCCTCGCCGCCGGTCGACGTGAAGTACTGGAACGCCAGCGACTCGCCCGCGAGCGCGCGCTGGCCGACCTGCATGGCCGTGCCCATGGCCTGCCGCAGCATTCCGCCCATGCCACCGCCTGCGCCGCCCGCACCGCCCTGGGGCTGGCCGCCGCCGCCCGAAGGTCCGGAGAGCCGTGTCTCCATGGTCACGTTCGCCGTCTTGAACAGGAACTTTCCCGCCTCGCAGTACACCGTCTGGCCGGGCTGCAGGCTGACGACCGCCATCTGCATGGCGTTGCCGACGATTTCTTGCTGAAGAGTCACGACGGGAGAACGCTTGAAGCGGAGGGGAGAGTTCCGGGTGGCCCCCGCATGGGTGACGGCGGTGTTCGCGCCCGACCTCGGTGTCCGTTCGCCGCCAGCATTCCGCCGGGGCGGCCGCTGGGATGGACCCATGACCTCACAAGCAACCATGAACGGAACAGTGGCCCTCGTGACCGGCGGCAGCCGCGGGATCGGTGCCGCGACCGCCGTGCGGCTCGCCCGGGAGGGCGCGGATGTCGCCCTGACCTACGTACGCGACAAGGAGGCCGCCTGCGACGTCGTGGACCGGATCCGGGCGCTGGGGCGGCGGGCCCTCGCCCTCCGCGCCCGGATCC